>CAZRNH010000044.1:5775-5996 GCA_964601445.1 uncultured Candidatus Saccharibacteria bacterium | reverse complement strand
GTTTCGGCAAGCGCGGCATCCTCATCCGCTATCACTATTTCATGGTCGGGCGCCACAGATAATGTCGGCGTTACAGGATACAAGATACATCGCAATGGCGCGTATCTCACTTCCACTACTTTGCTGTCGTATCAGGATGCCGGTTTATTGGCCGCAACTTCTTATTCTTATACCGTTTCTGCGTATGACGCGGCGGGTAATATGTCGCCGCAAAGCGCGGC
>CAZRNH010000044.1:4050-5736 GCA_964601445.1 uncultured Candidatus Saccharibacteria bacterium | reverse complement strand
ACGACATATACCGCGACCGCGTCCAATACCGCCACCTCCACTGCGGATACGACTTCCCCTATTATTTCTGCGGTACAGGCGATCAATATTATCGGTCCGGGCGCGCAAATTAAATGGACGACCGACGACCTTTCCGATTCGCGAGTCGCGTACGGCACTGCACCCAACACTCCCGTAAGCATTTACCCGTTTTTTTCCGAAAGCAGATGCGATACGGGAGGAAATGTGGCGAGCCATTGCGTGAACCTTACCGGTCTTACTGCCGGTACCACCTATTATTATCAAGTTCAATCGCGCAATGCGGCCGCGCTTGACGCGCATAGCGGCGAATATACATTTATGTCCGCCGCTTCTGCCGCTACAACGGGAGGCGCTACTACCGGCGCAATCACTACCACTGCGACAACCACTTCTTCCACTATTGTTCCAATAACTATTGCAACCACCACCGCGGCGATTTTCGGGAAAGCGACTAATATAAACGGAGTAGGCATCCCCAATATGTGGATTAACGCACGGCAATATGCCGCGGAAAAATTCACGCAGACCAAAACTGCCGCGGACGGCTCGTATTTTTTAGCGGTGTCGGCGGGGGAGTGGAGTGTGTATGCGTATCCCGATCAAGGTTCGGCATACGGTTACGCGCAAGGCGCGAAATATGCGAACATACCCGATGCGGGCAGTAAGGCCGAAGTGAATTTTATGCTTGAATCGCTTCCGTCGCACATTACGGGGAGTATTGTTGACGCGGGCGGGCAAATTATTCCCGACGCTTACGGATACATTTCAACCGGTTCTTCCATGACGACTTCCGCCGCCGCGGCGCCGGTGTTTGGCGGGCCGATTACCGCAGGAAATTTCAGTTTTCGCGTTCCGCAGGGAATCTATACGCTCATTGTGCATTTTTCGCCGGATTCGCGTTATGCCGCGCCTCAAGGGCAGACAATCATTGTCGGCGCGGGAGAAATAAAAAAAATAAATTTCACCACCGTTAAAAATAATGCGGTGATTTCCGGTTTTTTGAAAGATAGCGCGGGGAATACGATTGTTGGTTTTGACCCCGCAAAAATAAAAATATATGCGTCTTCACAGGATGGCGGATGGCGTAACGCGGCAGTAGATGCGGCGCGGGGGATATTCAGCGTGAGCGTCGGCGCGGGCGTATGGTCGGTAGGCGCGTGGACGGATGCGGGAACGGGGTATATGTTCAGCGGCGCGGACAGTGAAGTGCGGCTTGCCGCGGGCGAGACGCGCATGATGGATATTCTTTTTTCAAAAACGGATAGTGTTATTACGGGGACGGTAACTGCGGGCGGCAAGGCGCTTGCGGGCGCGTGGGTGTCTGCCGATACGCGCGGTTTTTCCGTAGATGCCGTTACGGCCAGTTCCACGGCGGCAAGCGCGGTTTCTTTCGCGGCCGGCGCGACTTCAGGCGCGGATGGAACTTTCAAGATTTCTGTTCCGCAGGGGGTTTATTTCGTGCGCGCGCACTACCTGCAAACCGCCGGTTATTTGAATCCTTCCGAAATAAGCGTGACGGTCGCGCAAGGACAGACGGCAACTATTTTGCTTGCGTTTCGGAAAACGGATGCGGCGATTTCAGGCACAGTAACCGCGGACGGCAAAGGCGTTTCCGCATTCGTGTGGGCATGGAGCAATTCGGGCGGCGCCGCGTCCGCGCAATCG
>CAZRNH010000044.1:0-4040 GCA_964601445.1 uncultured Candidatus Saccharibacteria bacterium | reverse complement strand
GCACATCGCGGCGGGGCGCGAAGCCGGCGGTGTTTTTTATAAAGCGGCCATCGCAGTAATTGAAATAAAAAATGAAATCGCGGCGCGCCAGGATATTGTGCTTCTGCCAGTTGCGGTTCCGCTCGCGCGGGCGGTGGAAAGAGTAGTTGAAACGATACAGCCGCAGATTATTGAACTTACGGACGGCGCAAAAACAACGCTTCCCGCGAACGCAATCGCGGGAAGCGGTTCTGCGAGTATAAGCATGAAACCCGCTGTGGAAGCGCCGTCGTTTGGCGCGTCAACGGTGGTGGGGACAGGTTATCAGGTGTCGGCGAGCACCTCTGCCGGTGTGCCGATTACCGTTCTTAATGCGGAAATAACCATCGCAATTCCTTACAGCGAAGATGAGCTTGCGGGGAGGGGTTTGCGCGCGGAGGACTTGGTATTGAGTTTTTTTGATGAGACGGCAAACGCATGGAAACCGCTTGAAAAGCAGGTGATTGATAAAGCGAGTAAAACCGTTTCGGGAACAGTAAGCCATTTGACGCTTTTCGCGCTTGTGGCGCCGGCGGATACGACGCCTCCTCTTGCTCCCGCTCGCGTATCTGTTGCAGTCAGCGGCAGTATCGCAATGGTCGCATGGGCTAATCCGACAACTGATTTTCACCATGTAAAAATATATCGTTCGGAGAAAGAAGGGGATTTGGGAGCGGTTGCGTTTAATTATCTTACCGGCGTTTCACAGAGCGACGCATGGAAAGGTGCCGTGTATTATGTCGTGCGCGCGGTGGATCTCGCCGGCAATGAATCAACAAATATCAAGCAGTATAAAGCTGAAGCGGGCGCGGCAAGCGGAGCCATGCAACAGCCCGCCGTTTCATCAGGAGTGTCGCTCGTGAGGGCGGAAGGGGATTCGCGCGTGTACGCGGTGGTTAAAAACATTAAACGGCATATTCCGAATGCGGCTATATTTGCGGCGAGCGGTTTTCGTTGGGCCGACATTCAAACCGTATCCGCCGAGATATTAAACGCGTATAGCACGAGTAATCTTGTGAAAATAGAGGGCAGTCCAAAAGTATATTTTATCGCTGATGATGGAATAAAGGTATGGATTCAATCTGCGGAAACATTTATTGCGATAGGTTACCGATGGGATTTAATAGTTACGATAAGCGCGAGGGAGCTTTCCGCGTATGCTGATCCGTCCAAAGCGCTTTTGCTGTCCGCCGAGCGCGATTTGAAATTAGGCGCGAGGGGAAGCGAAGTGCGCGCGCTTCAGGAATTTTTAGCGAGAAGCAAAAAAATATATCCGGAAGGCAGGGTGACCGGTTATTACGGCAAGCTTACGCAAGCGGCGGTGCGGAACTTTCAGGAGCAATACGGCATTGTTGAGGTTTTTGGAACAGTGGGACCAAAAACGCGCGAGAGAATGAACCAATTATGGGCGCACTGAAAAAATTTGTCATCGCAAGCGCGGCGCTGGGTATTTTCACAACCGCGATTTTATATCTTTCCGGCGTCATAGTGTCTCAAAAAAATGGCGCGTTCCATTATTATCTCGTGCCGGAAGTGAAGATTGCCGGCATAAAACTTGAGGTGATGTATTTTGTGCCGATGGATCAGGCGCCGGACCCTCAATTTTACGAAACACTCAAAAGCGCGCTTGCCAAAATGCAGAGTTTTCATTCAAGAGAATTCAACGGATTAAGTGTTCTGCGGTACGCGTTGTATCCGCGCATCGTTAGAGGGAAAGAATCCGCGGCGTTTTACGATGGCGCCGACACCTCAAGCGGCAATGCCGGCGCGATCGGACGGATTTTTATAGAGACCGCGGGGCGCATATATCGCAAAGAGAGCGGCGAATATGATGCGCAATTCACCAAGAGAAAAGAAGGCGAGCTCCCCATAAGGGTGTTTGCGTATCAGGGAGTGGGCGCGTCAAGCAGTACGCTTTCCGTGATTGTGTCTTATGATTATTTCAAGCAGACGGAATACGGAGCAACCACTTTGTATCATGAGATGCTTCATAATCTTGGCGTGCCGGACGCGTATGATTATGAAACCGGCGCGCCGCAATCGGACGATATCATGGGGTCGGGGCGAATGAAGCCGATTGCGCAGGCCTACATAAGAGATGAAATAAAGAAAAGAATGATTCAATGAAATTAAATTTACGCAATAAAATACTCGTGGTGTTTATTTTTATTGCGCTGGTCCCGCTTGCGGTGTTCGCCGGATTGAGCGCATATTTTATCAATCTCGCGCAAAAAAACAGCGTCGCCCTGCTTGAAGCGCAGTTATTAACCCAGAAAGAAAAAGAGATAGAAAAATTCATTTCCGAAACGCAAACGCTCTTGCGCGTTCAAGTCGCCACGCAGGCCTCGGCGCTTTCCGGCATTCCTTCAGACCAGCGCGAGTTTTTGCTGAAAGAAATGGCGCGCGCAAACCGCTCTATTTCCGAAATCGTTTTTTTGGAATATGACGCCAGTTATCCGGAGTCATTATCGGTGGGAATGGAGTTAAATAAGCTGTCCGCGGGAGAGCCGTCTTTTGATTTAATGAGCCAAAAAGATACTCCGGCATTTTCAATCGCCGCCGCTGGAAAGAATTATCTTGGTTTAGTCCGGCAAAAGGGCGAGGATTTTTTCATGCGCCTTTCCGGGCCGGTAAAAAATAAAGATGGCGTGGTTATTGGCGTAGTGATTGCTGATATATCACTGGCATCAGTTGAACGGATTATTCGCGATGGCCGGCTGGGAGAACAGGGGTATCTTCTGCTCGCTGACGAAAAAGGAATGATTTGGGCTAAACCAACCCATGCGAAATTTCAAGGGTTTCAGTCAAATCTTTATGTGCAGTCCGTGCTTGGCGGAGTAATTGATGCAAGCCGCGGCGAGACGCAAGAGTACGCGTCTTCTTTTGGGGGAACAGTTGTGGCGAGCGCGGTAAAAATGCGCGAGCTTGGCTGGGTATTGGTTGCGGAGTGGCCGAAAAATAACGCGTATGAAATAGTATCCGCTCTGCTGAATCGGGCGATGCTGTTTTTCGCTCTTTTGTTGGGCATGACGGTTATTGCTTCATTTTTATTTGCCGGGCGCATCATCCGGCCGGTGAGGATACTTGAAGAAGGAACACGAATCATTGGTGAAGGTAATTTAAATCATCACATCGTCATTCATACAGATGACGAATTGGAAACGCTTGCGTCCCGTTTTAACGAAATGGCAAAGAATCTTAAAGAAATTTCGCAATTGCGCGAGATGAAAGCGCGAGCGGAGGGATTGGCCGAGAGCTTAAAAAAAGAAAAAGAGCTGTCGCAGATAAAAGACCAATTTATTGCCACCGCCTCTCATCAGCTCCGTACGCCGGTTTCGGTGATTCGTTGGATGTTGGAAGGGTTGCGCACGCATGGGACGGGCGGTACGCAGGAAGAAATGGATGCGCAATTACGGGATCTCGCAAAAAATGTGGAAGCGCTTGCATTGGTAATCGGCGACATATTGACTATCGCCGAATTGGGCATCGGATACGCGCCGAAAGTCATTTCCGAATTTTCATTGCGCGAAAAAGTCAAAGAGACGATAGATGAGTTTGCGTCGGAGGCGGCGGCGAAAAAATTATCCATTGCATTTACTTCGGATAAGGATGATTATAAAATAAAGGCAAGTCCCTTGAATATCAAGCGCGCGTTGGAACATCTTATGAATAATGCGATTATGTATACCAAAGAAGGCGGACACCTGCTCATTGCATTATCCGGTTCGGAAAAATCAGCGGAGTTTTCCATTCAAGACGACGGTATCGGCGTGCCGCAGGACGACCAAAAGTTTTTGTTCGGAGAATTTTTTAGGGCGAAAAACTCGGTGGAGATGAAAAATGTGGGAACGGGTCTCGGTCTTTTTATCGTGAAAACGATTATAGATGGACACGGCGGTAAAGCGGGGATGGAATCGCCGGCTGATTGGAATGGAAACAAAGCCGGCTCGCGGTTTTATTTCACCATTCCATTATAATCCACTTCCACTATCCTATTTGACGATCGTCAAATAGGATAGTGG
>CAZRNH010000043.1:0-6160 GCA_964601445.1 uncultured Candidatus Saccharibacteria bacterium | reverse complement strand
AAATTATACTTATACCAGCGATTGGAAGATGGAAATGAGCGGCGCGAGCATATAGTCAAACCATATTTTTTTATGCATGGATGGGTCAAATACGAGGCAGTCCCGCCTCCATTCCCCAACTATATTTTTAAGATCGCGCACCATCCGTTCGTCTTTAAAAAATACGCCGGCTTCCAGATTATGGTTAAAAGAAAAAGGGTCAATATTCTGCGAGCCGACCGCGCCTTCCGCATCGTCAATCAGCATTGCTTTGGCATGATTCATTTTTTTTTGCAGGTAAAACACGATGCCCGTTCGGCGCAGTTTAAGCATGTAAAAATAATTGACCCGGTTTAACATCCAGCGGTCGGTGCGTTCGGGCAGTATGATATGCACCTGAACGCCCCGCAATGCCGCTTGATGCAATGCGCCAAAAAGCCATCGGTGCGGCGCGAAATAGGGCGTCACTATGACGATGTTTTTTTTCGCGCTGTTCAATTTATCGCGGTAGCGTTTGGTGAGCAGTTTCCCGCTGTGATTCGGCCGCCGCTCTAAAAACCAAAACCAGGTCTTTTTGAATATATTTTCTTTTTTGTGCCATGCAAGAATGCGCGGGTCTTTCCCTCCGCATATTCCGTAACTTTTCGCAAAGGAACGGATGACGCTTTTGACCATAGGGCCGCTCACGCGCACCTGCAAATCGTTCCACTTACGGAAAAACTTATGAATATTCACCCCGCCCACGAATGCAGTTGTTTCATCAACCACTAATATCTTTTTATGCGTGCGTCTCAACCAATAACTGAAAAAAAGCACTTCAGCCCCCGCCTTTCTTATTTTCGCGACCGCTTTTTCTTCCAACGCCATGCTTCCGAAAGAGTCCACTATGATTTTTACTTTTACTCCCGCCGCGGCTTTTTGCGCGAGCGCCTCAAAAAAATCGTATCCGCGGGTATTGTCGGCGAATATGTACATTTCAAGATAAACGGATGCGCGAGCGCCTGCAATCGCCGAAAGCATCGCGCCCCACGCTTTTTCCGAAGTGGTGTAGAAGGTGTAGTTCATTGATTATGAAGAAGGACCGATTTTTTGTTTCGTGTTTAATATGGTAGCAAGTATCGCGCTCATTGTCATTAGAGGTCTGTTTTGGTAGAGTGTGCAGTGGTATCGTATAAAAATTAGCATGACTACTTTTCCGCCGACGCTTGTAAAAATACACCAAAAATGGTAATGTATTGCATGCCTTGGGATCATCTTAAGGAAGCATTGGAAAGGTTCTTTTACAATACAATAATAAAAAGAGAAAGGGAGGAAAGGATCGATGAAAGAAAAAGATAATTCAGAGATGTTAACTGGAAACCATGCTCTACTTCGACGCGAGTCTTTTGGTGGAACGCTTTGTTTCGTGCAGACTGGCAAACGAACCTACATAACCCATGAGGAATTCTCCTCAATAAAAAGATTCGGTTCAATTCCACCAGTACTTGCTGGTGAGTTGGGATTAGTCATTGTGCCCGTCATCGTGACTGAACCCGCACAGCTCCCTAAAGGAAACTTTAGCGCGCCCGACACGGTGTTTCTCGAGGTGACGCGGGCATGTAACCTAGCTTGTACGCACTGTTTCAATAACTCTGGTAAGCAGTTACCGAATCAGTTAACGCAGCCGCAACTCGAGACAATCATTAAAGACCTTGCTAAGAGTGGCGTTCAAGAAATCCGTTTCACTGGCGGTGAACCAACAACTTTGCCCGGAATTGTGCCGCTGATCCGTCACGCATCATCTTTAGGGCTTCGTTGTTCTATGGGCACCAACGCAGTTCTCATTGACGAAACTAGAGCATCTAACTTCAAAACCGCCGGACTTCACGCTTGTATTACAAGTCTTGATGGCCTTGAGGATAGAAATAATCTTATCCGAGGACGCTCATCGTTCCAACTCGCGCTTGAGGGAATTGAACGCCTGCGCGCCAAAAATATTGAAGTGCGCGTAAACATTGTTGTTATGCGCAGCAATCTCGCTGACATCATGCCGCTCGTCGATATACTTGCACAACGCAATATTCCCGTATTCTTACGGAGACTCATCCTCTCAGGAAGAGCATCTTCATTCTCAAATGAGATGCTATCAGCTATGGAATATAACGACCTGCAGATACGCTTGAAGCAGTTACTCAACGATCCGCGCGGGATTGTTGACGGACATTACCTCAAGGAACGGCATGTCATGACTCGTATTCCATTGCCATTCGCACGCAAGGAGTGTAGTGCCGGTCATAGGGGCCTCGTTGTCCTTCCGGATGGCAGGATTCAGACCTGCGGATTTCTTGGGCCGCTTAATGAGGAAAACATCGGTAATCTATCGATTGAACCTTTTTCTAAAGTTTGGGAGCGTCTCAATAACTCTACCTACATCCAAGAACTTGAATGTAATCTCGAGCGATACAATAACTCTACGGCGGGACCAAAGACAAATTGTCTCGCTGTCGCGCTCTCGGGTCAGGAACCACTTATACAGATCCATTCTCACACTACAAAGGAGACATCACTATGATATTGGTATTCGCTGGTCTTCACGGCGCCGGGAAGAGTCATCTTGCTTCATACATTGCTGCTGAATTTAATTGGATGGCATGTATCAAGCGAGACCTCTTAAAGTTGCTTCATGATTGTGAGTGCGCGGACGCCACTGATTGGGTGTCGTGGTATAGGGCACTCTACGCATCAGAAGGACCGTACCATGTGATGAGGAAACTTCTTAATCTCCTTCCTCTCAATGACCGCCTTATCTTAGATTCGGTCCATAACCTTGCTGAATGGAAAGCCATTAAAGAACGCCACCCCGGCGCAGTTCTCGCATCTGTCATTGCCCCAAAAGCAGTACGGATTGTGAGAAATGAACCCGAGGATGAATCTCTTGATGTTCAACGCATCCATTTCTGGCATGGTAATGATGGCTCCTGCCTTATCGCTGAAAGCGATTGGTGTTTCAATGGTGCCGCACCCACCGAAGCTCAAAGAGTCGAGTTTGAATCCTTTCTCACCCATTATGCCATTCGTTAATGGCATTGCGCCCCCTGATATTACCACGGTATACTCAGGGGGCTTTTTTTGTTAAAATAAAATTATGGCAATTATACAAAAGGCCGGAGCTATCGTATTGAGTCAAAAAAATCCCTTGCTCATTGCCCTTCTTTACCGTTCAAAGGAGAAAGACTGGTCATTTCCAAAAGGCCATATTGATGAAGGCGAGTCTGTCGCCGAGACCACGCGTCGAGAGATTATGGAAGAAACGGGGTTGCCCGTGCGTCTTATTAATGATGAGTTGCCGCCGATGGAGTACGATCACCCGAAGGGAGACTTCATTGTGGTCTATATGTTTCTTATGCAGTCCGAGAATGATGATGCGCTCAAAATCGAGTTTGAAGGCGATAAGATTGTCTGGGTGCCTTATAAGGATGTTGGCGACAAGCTTAGCTATGAAAATACCAAACGGTATTATGCTCTAGTGATTGGACGGGTAGAAAAATTAATCAACGCGCTTCAATCCAAAACTCATTGAAAGCAGCAAGCGGAGCCAACAATCTCGCTATCACATCCCAGCGCTATAGAACTTTTGGAAATAGACGAGGATTTTTAGTTTCTTTGCAGCCAAATCCGTAGACCGCTTTTACATTGAATCCGTCATGTTCAAGAATTGAACGCCATTTATGGGTTGTAAGATATCGTTCGTCACCAATATCGCGGCGGCGGTATTGGTGAGACATGGCCGCTGTTGGCACAACGAATATGATACGATTTGCCACCATAAGTTGTGCGTGCACCAGCCGAATGATTCATTTTATGCAGGATAAAGGACTTTAGACCACCGTGTCTTTCGATGGATTGTTGATAAATACCTGCGAAACCGCCATGTTTATATGTAAGGCGCGCTTGCATGAGCACGACTAATGATTCGCGGGCGGCTTTAGAACCAAAGAACCCAGGCGCTGGATTCACATCAATACACCAATAACCCGCTTCATCAAGAACAAAGTCCGCTGAGAATATATCAAAGGAAAAAGTTTTTCCAATAGTGTTCATAGCTTTAACAACATCAATACGCGGGGCTTGCCGCCCATCACGCTTAAAACAAGATCCCGCAACCCAATATAACTTTTCAAGATGCCTGTTTGGGGCATCAGCAGCTTCTTCAAGATACCACCCAACAGAGTATTCATGCTTGGCGATGATAACTCTTAACTCTTCTCCACGCGTTATCTTAAATGCGCCCTGCGCGTGACTCTCAGACTTAACATATAATGGAAAACCAAGCCTACCAGATAGCTTCTCATCCTCAAATTGATATAGGCCGACGCCTGATAAATGTCTTGGAACCGTGACCCCATAAGAAAGTATGCGCTGTTGCGCATATGATTTAGCGCGATTACCGATTAAATATGTATGATTAATGATTATAACTCCTTTTAATAATAGGCCAGCAACAAGATTTCCGACATTCTGATCGTTTGTTAAGAAAAAAATAACATCTTTAGATTTAAATAAAGTATTCTTAAGAACTCCAATTTCAACAATATCCGCCGCGACCGAAAATTGTTGGCAGCTTTCAACAATCAAGTCAGCCGCATCCCTATAGCCTTCATTTTTAGAAATTATGATATAAAACATCGTGACTTGAAATTTAATTTAAATATTTTTTGTATCAGCGTTTCGGCGGCGTTCATCGCGAGATGATGTAATACAAACGCGAGAATAACCGCATCATATTTTTCTTTAAAAGGAAATTTGGTTATATCATCTATTATTCCATTTATCGCAAGTTTTTCTTTTTTGGCGATATCTCGTAATTTTTGAATCGCAACACTTGATGTATCAACGGCAGTTACGGTAAATCCGTTTCGGGCGAAGAAAATACTGTGCCGTCCATCGCCGTTGCCGCAATCAAGCGCCATGCCCGATTGTTTATAGCGCAACGCCTTTTTCACGATTTCAATCGGCTCCGATCCAAAGGGAAATTTATTGTGATATAATATATTATAATGTGAATTGAGAGACGGCATAAAAATATTATTAAGCTTGCGCGACGGCATCAATTTTTTCTTTAAATAATACTACCGAAAGAGTTGTGTGTGGAAGGCCATCGCAATCGCCGAAAGCATCGCGCCCCACGCTTTTTCCGAAGTGGTGTAGAAGGTGTAGTTCATTGATTATGAAGAAGGACCGATTTTTTGTTTCGTGTTTAATATGGTAGCAAGTATCGCGCTCATTGTCATTAGAGGTCTGTTTTGGTAGAGTGTGCAGTGGTATCGTATAAAAATTAGCATGACTACTTTTCCGCCGACGCTTGTAAAAATACACCAAAAACTGATGTGGCCGATTATGCGCGCGCTCTTTTATATCATTAAACGATACGAAGTACGCGGTACGGAGCATCTCAAAGGCCTTACAGGTCCTTTTATTCTCGTCTCCAACCACAAAAGCAAATACGACGGCTATTTTATCGGCGCGAGCATACCGTTTACATCAGCGCTGTTCCCGATTTATTTCATGACCGATTCTTGGTATATGGAGCGCCCGATTCTCGGCGCCTATCTCCGTTCAATAGGCGATTTTCCCGTGTATGAAAAAGTGGGGCTTGATCGCTCGCTTGAAATCGCGACGAAGCTTTTGAAAGATGGCCGCGTTGTCTGCATTATGCCGGAAGGAAAACTATATCGCACACACGGCATCGCTGGAGGAAAAATAGGGACGGCCGCGCTTGCGCTTCGCACAGGGGCGCCCATTCTCCCGATGGCGATAAAAGGCGGACACGCATTTAACGAGCGAACATTCTTTTTCAGACGGCATGATTTGCGCGTCGCGTTCGGGGCGCCTTTCATGCTTCATCGCGCGGCCGGTCACAACGAAAATGAGTTTGCGCATTATCAAAAACAAACAGGGGTAATCATGGAAAAAATCAAGGAACTCTACGCCGCGCTGTGATGGTCTCTATGATTCGTAAAGTTTACGAGACTTAGTCCCGTGAGATTTAATATCTTTGCATCATACCGAAATAATCATAAGCATAAAACACCTTTTTTATTGTGCCCCGCGCCTGTTTTTGGTATGCTGGGGGAGTTAATAGTCCCGCATTTATCAACGAAGCCGTATTTTTAATGAAAGCACTCGCGCGGATATTCAAGGA
>CAZRNH010000042.1:0-6202 GCA_964601445.1 uncultured Candidatus Saccharibacteria bacterium | reverse complement strand
TCGGGTTGGTGAGAAACTGCCCCACCTTGTTCTGAATGGGCGCCACCGCCTCCACTTCAAATTTGGAAGAATATTTCGCGAATTCGTCCGTCCAAAATTGTTTCACCACCGGGTCGGTAAGATTCACGACTATTTTTTTGCGATATTCTTTGTCGGAGAGAATGCGCATCACGCCAAGCAGGGTGCTGTCTTCCTGTTCAAGCAAGGCCAAAATTGCGTTGCGCAGGACATACTCCAGCCGCGGCCCCCACGAATCAGCCCATATTTTCTTAAAAATGGAAATGAGGCCTGACGACACGAGATGCCGCTCTTTTATGTCCACTTTTTCCACCGCGTTGAACGCGATGGGATAATCCAAATCGGCGGGGTTGAAATACACCACATCTTCAATGCGGCTTTCCGGCACATACTCCAAAATACTTTCGGCGAATTCGCCGTGCGGGTCCACCACCGCCACGCCGCGGCCGGCGACGATATCCGCGATCATCATATTGCGCAGAAGCGTCGTTTTGCCGGCGCCTGTTTTCCCTATCACATACGCATGATTGCGCCGGTCGGCAGTTTTTATGCCAAACGCGCGGTCGTGATTTCTGAAATTGGTGGTCGCGAAAGGAACAATATCATTCATAAGTCTTAAAACGTAAAGCGTGAAGCGTAAAACGTTTGCTCAAGGCATGATTGCGTTTCATGTTTCATGTTTCATGTTTCATGTTTCATGTTTCACAATTAAATTATCGGCAGTTCCGCCGGCGGCTCCGCTTTCTTTGCCATAATTTTAGGCAGGGTCGGCACTTCAAGCGTAATGGACGGCACATGATACACCGTCGCGAGCTCCTCAATATTCATAATCATGCGTTGGCGCGCGCGGATATCGTCAAAAGACCGTTCCCGCGCCCATTGATAGAGCAGTTTCTTGCGCAAAAGCTCGCGGGTTTTTTTAAAAAGATAATCAATGTCCGGCGTAATCTTCTTATTCGGTTTGAATCCGTTGAGATTATAAGTAGAAAATTGCTTGAACGAACCGAGCACCGCCGAGATATTGTGGGGAGAGAACGATTCCTTGCGCGCGATGTACAAAATGCGAATGAGTGTTTCAAAGCCGTGCTTGGAAATGCTTTCTTCAAGCGCCGCCACCACATCCTTCATGCCGGGCGAAAGATGCTGCATAAGCGTCTCGGGAGTCGCTTTTTCCTCCGGACTTTTCTCGGCATGCTTTGGCGGCACGAATATCGCCAGCGCAAGGTCATAAAAAAATTGAAACACTTCTTCAAACACATTATCCGTTTTCTTTTTTGCGTTCTTTTTTCCTATCAGCTTATCAATGAGCCGCTGTCCCTCTTTCTGCCACTCATCCCCGGTGGGACGGATAAGATACTGCACCCATAGCTGTTCATCCTTGCCAAGTTCGCCCAAGACCTCAACCAGCGACGCAAGAGGGTCAATGAATTTTCTTTCCGTCGCCGGCTCTTCAAAAAACCGATACACCCTTATCGGATACGCGTCTTCTTTGGTGAACACCAGCTCCGTGCCCCATACATCATAGTGCTCGTCGGGAATATGCGGGGGGATGCGCGGCGCATAATCTTCCGCCTCGTTTATTTCCGCATTTTTATACTGTGCGTATATCTGCGACTGAATAAGTTTTTTATATTGCGCCGGCGTACGGATAAAAAAATGAGCGACCCCCGCGATGCCGACAATCTCCAAAGAAATATGCTGTTGATATTTTCCATCCCACCACTTTTCTTTGAAATTAATGCCCGACTTTATACTGTGCAGGCCGGCAAAAACCTGCTCCATCCCTTTTGGCGTCTGTTCCACCGAATGAGGAATTTTTAACTCAAGAGTTACCCATCCGATTTTTTGAGCATACTGCTCCTGTACCCATCGCAACCATACATTACGCCACGCAAAAAAAAGGATAATCGGCGCGATAATCCATCCCCATGCCCACACGAATTGTATGATACTTAAAAGTTCCGCCGGAGGGGTCATATTTTAAGGATGAAGCGTCCATCCTCCATTTTCTCAAAATAAGCTCTATTTTGCAAATTAAGCGAGATAGTATTCGGCTTAACCGCGCGCTCTTTAAGCACCGCGCGCAAAACTTCCTCTTTTGAAAGCGGTCTGCCTTCGTCGCGGAATACGCGCATAAGCACATCAGCAACCTTCCCCGGCTTATACCCCCATTCCGAAAGGGCATAGGTCCCCCTTCCCACAAGCACGAATTTATTATTTTTAATAAGCTCGTTATGCACCGTCTGCGGATGCGCCGATTTTTCTCCGCCGAATGTCGTATTGATGCGCGAAACAATATCCCTGAAATGCAGGGGCTCTTTATGTTTTTTAAGCACAAGATACGCCTTGTCTCTCACGCCGCGGACGGAAATCTCCGGCCAATCGGTCAAACCGTATTCTCCGAATACATTCGCGTCTATTTGTTTTGACATCGCAAGATACGATTCAAGGACATGTATTTTTTCCTCTTTGGTAAGCTCCGCAAACCACTCAAGCAAAAGTTCGCGCGCGACCGGCTCGCGGCGCGCGTCAAGCTTGCCGACAAGGTCCGCAACCGACTGTTTCACGAGAGAAGGATCGGTTTCCGCGAGCGCCCATATGGTATGAAACTCATCGGTTTCCGGATGACGAACAAAGGATTCATGCAACGAAAGCAGGAAATATAAATACGCGCGGGCAATATGCTTTTTCAACGCGGTAGAAAAAAACTTTTCCGAGTCCTCCTGAAACAGCTTATGCTCGGCGCGCATGCCTCCGTGCGCGGAAAAATGCGACCGTAAAAGCTCAAAAAACCACTCCAATCGTTCCATGTGTTCCGACTCAACGAGCGCCGCTTTCGCGACATTTTCAATCTGGCGCACCCGTTCGCGGGTAATGCCGTACTCATCGCCTATTTCCTCCAGCGTTCTCCGTCTGCCATCCTTCAATCCGAACCGCTTATGCACGACATCTTTCTGCCGCGTCGGCAGGACGGATAAAAGCGCCGCTATTTGCTTTGCAATATTATCTGTATCCATTATCATATATGCTCATTTACTATTTGAAATTAAAGATAGCACAAGCTATAATTTTAGTCAACCCCTCGCGTATTTACATCAATTCCGCAAGGGGAATAATGTCTCCTTGGCGGTATTCTCCTTTGATTATTTTGTCCGCTATCTTGTTTTCCACGGTTTCTTCTATATACCTTCTCAACTCTCTGGCCCCGAAATCGGAACTGTATCCTTTTTGCGCGATTGCCGAAAGCGCCTCGTTGTCATACCGCAACTCAAATCCTTTCTTTTCAAGCCGCGCGCGCAAACCGGAAATCATCAGCCCCGCTATCTGCGCAATCTCTTCAAGTAAAAGCGGCGCAAACACTATGACCGCGTCAAAACGATTCAAAAACTCCGGCTTGAAAATGTTGTTTTTAAGGAGATGCTCAACAAGGCGCATCTGCACCACTCCCTTGTTTTGGCCGGTTCGCGCGTACTCCCTTATGAATTCGGACCCTGCGTTTGAAGTCGCGATAATGATGGCATTGCGAAACGATACTTTTTTCTGAAACGCGTCGGTGAGACGGCCTTCGTCCAATACTTGCAGAAACAGATTCTGCACATTGGGATGCGACTTCTCAAGCTCGTCCAACACCACAATGGAAAACGGGTTCTCGCGGACTGTATTTGCAAACTGCGCGGGCGTGTCGGTATCTACATTGCCGATAAGCCGATGCAGTGAATCCGCGTTTTGATATTCCGTCATATCCAGCCGTACCATCCTTTCTTCCGCGCCGAAATACACTCCCGCAAGCGCCTTTGCCGTTTCCGTTTTCCCGACGCCGGTGGGACCCAAAAAAAGAAAGGTGCCAATGGGCCGCTTCCGCTCGCCGATGCCCGAACGAATGCGCCGCAAAGCCGCCGCAATCTGCGCAATAGCCTCATTTTGAGCGATAATGCGCTGATGCAAAAGCGTTTCAAGATTCAGCAGTTTTGCTTTTTCTTCGCCTTCTATTCTCCCCAGCGGTATGCCGGTTTTTTTGGAAATCACTTCCGTCACATGGTCCTGCGTCACCACGCTCCCAAACAGCTTATGCGAAGATACGAATGAAATCGTCTCCGTCAGCAAAGAAATCGCTTTCTCGGGAAACGGCACATTCTGAATGAAAGAGCCGGACGCCGACACCGCCTCGGCAAGCGCCCAGTATGAAATAAACACACGCTGTCTTCGTTCAATCCTCGGCGTGATATCTTCCAAAATCCGCAAAGTTTTTTCTTCGTCAAATTCCCGCACCTCCACTTTTTCAAACAGCGTCGCAAGCGACGGCACGCGCTCTATTTGAGAATGATACGATCCGTGATCGGTCAGCGCTATCATCTGAAATCGTTCCGATTGCAAATAAGGAATAAGCACGGAGGAAATATCCGCCGCGCCCACCTCTTCCTTTCTTTGCGCGCCCACAAGCGTATGTATATTATCCACGACTAAAATAACATTCCCCGCGCCGAGCGCTTCGGAAAGAATGCGGTCAAACAAAGCGACCGCCCCTGCGGAGTCCTTCGCGCGGGAAAGCGCTTTGTTCGCGTCAAGTAAAATAACGCGCTTGTGCGCTAATTCGGGAACCGCCGCGCCCTCAAACACGCGCTGGGCAAATCCTTGCGCGACGGCCGACTTGCCCGTGCCGGATTCCCCCACCAGCACCACATTATTTTTCCCCGAGCGCGCAAGAATCGCTTCCACCTCGCCTATTTCCTCGTCTCGGGCGAGTATGTGCATATGCGCCTCCGACTCAATACTGTGTACCGCCATTTCTTTCCCGTAAGCGTCCAACAGCGGCGTATAGCCGTACGCCCAGTCGTCGGCAAGCCCCTGTACGCGAGAAAAGTTCGCCAAAAACGGCTTCGGCGACCCGTATTCTTTATGATGCTCTTCTTCCCACTTGAGCACCTGAAATACATCTTCTTTTCTTACGCCAAAGTCAAAAAGAAGCCGCTGAATGGTTTTGTCGGCACTCACCGCGGCATAAAAAAGATTGCTGAATCCGATAAACGGCGCGCGGCGCTCTGCGGCATCGGCGAGCGCGGCGCGCATGAGGCGCGAAAATTCCGGCCCCAAAATCCGTTCGTCCTGTGTTCGCGCAAACTGCGAATGCACGATAACCTCCACGCTCTTTTCAAATTCCGCTTTGCTGATAAGTAAACGGGAAAAAATAAATTCGGCGCGCCGGCTCTTTAAAAGAATAAAAAGCGCGCACATGGCGGAGACCGCGATGTTATGCTTACGCGCGAAAATAATCATTTTATATACAAGCCGCGCCGCTTCCATATCAAGAAAATCCGCCTCGTTGAACTCAATCCCTTTTTCAATCTGCGCGCGCGCGTCGGAAAGCGAAGCCGGCGCCGGGAGCTTCTGCAAGCGAAGCAGATAAAACAGCCAGTATAAAATACACCACGCATTCACCGCCACGAACAAAAGAAAAAGCCCAAGCGTTTGACTCTGCGTCACATCGCCCGCAACCGGATGCGGGCGGGGAAAAAGATAAAGCAAAAGAAAAAATACGGCGAGCGCGCCGAACATAACCTGCACAGGCGCCACAAACCGCACCGGAAACCGTAGCGCTTTGTATGAAGATGATGCGCGCAAATCAAACATAGGTTCACCGCAAAACTAATTGCAATCCCGCATAAAACAAATAAACCGACGCGAAAGGAAGCGCGATCCAAAACGCCGCCGCGGCGAGGCCTATCGCGAATATGCACGCGGAAAATACAAGTCCGAACGCGATAAAAAACACGCGCAAAATCATGCCGATGACGCGCGACATGCCGTTGCCGAAAAACGCCCAAAACCACTCCGATGGATTAAATGATTTTGGATATCCATACCCATAGCGATGCCACGGCGAAAAAAAAGTGCGCATAAGCAGGGACACGGAAAAAAATCGCAGCCCAAATTTTAGAAAAAAAAGCCACACGGCGATAACGCGCGCCGTGGACTCAAAAAAAAGCCACTCAAAAAATAAAACAAATGACGATTGCTCAAGCATGCCTTCAGTATACCAATTTGCACGGAAAGTTACCAATAAAAATTGACAAAAAAAGCATACCGCACTATCTTTACGACAGCATTGCATATTAAAAACCGCATATTGATAAGGAGAAAATCATGTCCATTGACTGCATTATCGCATTTTCATTTGGCGCGGGAA
>CAZRNH010000041.1:0-6224 GCA_964601445.1 uncultured Candidatus Saccharibacteria bacterium | reverse complement strand
AAAATGGTTCGTATCGCGGCTGGAGTTATTATTGAGATAGGTTCTCATAATTTCTAACGCCTTTTCAAGCTGGGGGTCATTTCCTTCTTCTTTATCTTTTGCGGTTATTTCTACTTTTATTGCCGGCTCTATGCCTTGATCTTGAATTGATATTCCCGAAGGCGTGAGCCATTTTGCCACGGTAATCTTAATGAGCGTCTTCTGTGCGAGGTCAACCACCTCCTGCACCGAACCTTTTCCGAATGTTTTTTCACCAACCAATACCGCATCGCGCCCGTCTTTGAGCGCGCCTGCGACTATCTCGGAAGCGGAAGCGGACCCGCTATCAATAAGAACAGTTACGGGCATTTTTTGAAAATACGGATACCCTTTTGAACGAAATTCATTTTTTACGCTATTGCCGAAATCCTCGCTCACCACCAATGCTCCTTTAGGAAGAAAATAACTTGCCACCGAAATAGCGGAATCAAGGAATCCGCCCGGATTATTGCGCATATCAAGAATTATCTTTTTCGCTCCGCCGGCAAGTATCATCCGCGCGGCGCGCTGGAATTGAGCGTCAATATCTCCTGTAAAGCTGAATAATTTTATCTGCACCACGCCTTCTCCCTTTTTCTCCCACTCAAGCACCGGTATAGTAATAATATCGCGCACCACGACAAAATCTTTCGCCTGCGTAAAATCCTCTCTGAAAATAGAGAGCGTTACGGAGGTTCCCTTCTCGCCTCTTATGTGAGATACGGCTTCCTCAAGCGCCATATCCGTCGTGAAAGCATTATTTATTTTTATAATCCTGTCTCCCGCGGCAAGCCCTGCTTTTTCCGCCGGCGAATCTTTCAGCGGCGCAATAATCGTCAGCGCTGATTTTTTAAAGCCGATTTCCGCGCCAATGCCGCTGAATGTCCCGCTAATGTCGCTTTCAAGTAATTGCGAGCGGGCAGGCGGGAAAAAAGCGGTGTAAGGGTCCCCCAAAGAATTTACCATCCCCTCCACCGCGCCGTACACCATTTTTTGCGTATCAAGATTTTTTCTTCCCGCGAATTTTTCCTCTATCAAGCGCCATGCATCCCAAAAAATAGTAAAATCAGCGTCTTTCGCCGCGCCTTGTTCTTTGTGGGATACTCCCTGTACTTTATACAGCGAAGGCGCCGCGTTGAATCCGGCATGATAACCGAATCCGTATATCGCCAAAAAAAACACTCCGCCAATCAATAATTTCGCAATTCGTTTATACATATCATTCGGTAAATATATTCCTGAACTTTTCTTTTATTTCGCGATAATTTTCCATGCCCGCTTTCGGATACAGCACATATGCGCCGCGTACGGACCCCGCAACCAAAAAACCATCGGGAGAATCGTCAAATACTATACGCGTTACGGCATCCGATGTAACTGATTTTCCCTGCTTGATAAGACCAAGCGCGCTGATGAAATCTATATTCGTGTCAATTCCGCTTGAAAACGCATCAAGCATTTTTCCGAGTTTGATGGGATTGGCAAGCACGCCCAAACTCATTACTTTATTGCCAAGCGCCATTAAGATATCCTGTTGTCTTCGCGCGCGGTCAAAATCATTGGTGGAATAACGGGAACGGGCGTAATACAGAGCGGTTGCGCTGTCCATATGATTTTTACCTTTCGGCACCCGAAAGTCAAATCCCCATTGCGAGGATTCCGTAAAATCTTTTGGCACGAACACATCCACGCCGCCGACCATATCAATTATTTTTATAAACGAAGAGAAATCAACCGCCACCGCGTAATCCATCCGTATGCCGGCTACCCGCTCCGCCGCGCGCGCCGCTGTTTGAAGCCCGTCGCGAAACGCTTCCGCGCCGTACGCATAGGCAAAATTAATTTTTTCCATCTTTCCCGACACCGGCATTCGCACGAATAAATCCCGCGGAATGGAAAAAAGCGCGGCTTTTGATTCGTTCGTTTTCATGGAAAGCACCATCATCGTATCAGTAAGATATTCGCCGTGCAAAGTGTCCCCTCCTCCGCGAAAACCCATAATAAGGATATTAACTCTATTTTCCTCCTGATATTTCTCTTCATTATCTATAGTAAAAGATTTGCCGAACCACATCGGATTCATAAGAGAAAAAGTTTTTTCCACTTTCATCAAAAAAAAGCTGACGAACACAAGAGCGATAAGCAATGCAAAGACACCCGCTTTTTTCTTCCGCGGCCACTTTTGCAACACATCCGTAATTCTTGATTCTTTATTCATCATTCGCGTTCATCTGAACCATTTTTCCATCTCTCGCCGCGTCGCTTTTCTGCGCCGCATGACATGCCGCCGCTTATGCACCATGCGCGGCGCGAAACGAATCATGCCGGGAATCGCTTTCAATACAAATCGCTCATACAGCGCTATGTAGCCCAAAAGCATGAGTTCGCGCGCTAAAAAATAACGGGCGTCCTTCAGCAGGGAAACGAAAAAATCATTTTTAAGGAAAGTAAAGCGGGTATTTTGCCAGTCAAGCCGCCGTTTCTGTTCTGGCACCGTTGCGCGCAAAACAATAAAATCACGCCAACTCCTGCTCAGCCGTTTCGTCGTTTGCCGGTCGTGATAAGCTATTACCTGCGGCGCGTACCAGCTTTTCCACCCCAAAAGCCGCATGCGCCACCCCAAGTCAATATCATCGGCATACCATACGAAATCTTCATCGTGCGCTTCGCCTTCCACCATGCTTTCTTCAATCGCCTTCCTTCTCCAAAAAGGAGCCGCGCCTTCATACGAAAAAATCTCCTCCTCTTTGTCGTATTGTCCCGTGTCTTTTTCTCCATGCCCGCGATTCACGATTCTCCGCGATTTGAAAATTTCAAATCCGACCGTATCAATGCTGCCGGTGGACTTCCCTTCTTTTAGCTCGTATATCTTTGCCTGAAGCGCGCCGACATCAATCCTTTCCTCCATTACCGCAACGGCATTTTTTATGAAATCTTTATCAAGCGCCACATCCACGCACAACCCGAGAATATATTCTCCATGCGTCAGACGAAAACATTTATTCCATCCGGCCCCCACATACTCATTTTTTGCGTTTTCAATCAGCCGAAATTCCGGAAACTCTCTGCGGACTATTTCTCGCGTGGCATCGGTTGAACAATTATCAAATACGATAAGTTCAAGATGCGGATAAGTTTGCTTCCTTACCGCCGAAAGGCACTGTCTGATATATTTCTCCCCATTCCGCACCACAAGATTTACCGACACAAGAGGATTGCGCATTCGCCTACTTTATCAGAAATGGAAACATGTTTCAATGCTCTTTCCTAATTCTCCCGTCCCGAAGTCGGACTTCGGGACGGGAGAATTGATGCAAAGACAACGCCAAGAAGAATCATCAGCAGGAGAAATGCGCGTTCGTCAAAAATAGCAAAATCCGTCATGCTGTACCACGATATCCATATGAAATATACAAGAAAATTAAGGCCGAGAAAACGCAGTCCCGCTGAATCGCTCTCCGTAAAAATCCGCCACCCTGCCTTCCCTATTTCCCATATGATAAAAGAAAAAACCGTAAAACCAAATATCCCTAATTCCGCGAGAAAATGCAGATACAGATTATGCGCGGACGCGCCTGCTTTCGTAGCGGTAGGATTTAATTTTAATATCACCGGAAAATTGCCTATGCCGACGCCAAGCAGCGGATCGCGCTAGATGGAGCGCGCCGTTTCTTTCCAAATAAAAATACGCCCGCGGTTGGATTCTTCACCGGTGTCCGCAATGGATTTTATCCGTTCAACAAGCACTGACCTCTCCGATAATGATCCGGCAAGACGAAACTGCGTTGAATTAAAAATAAAACCGGATAAAAGAAGAAAAATAAGAAATACGGCAAACGGCGCGAACGCCAATCGCGGCACAAGATACTTTTTCCAAGAAATAAAGCATAGAAAAATAAAGGGGAACAACGCGCTCGCCCATATGCCGCGAGTGCCTGAAAGCGCCGTTTCCGCGAGAGAAATACTTATGTACAAAAAAAGAAATAAGGTCTTTCCTCTCCCCTTTTCTTCACGCAAAAGAAATAAAGCGAAACAAAGCCCCATAAGAAGATAAAGGGGGAATGAATGCGTATCGGGAAAAGAAGAAAACATGCGCAAATGAATGGTGCCGTTGTAATAAGCAAACCAGGTATTTGCGTTTATCGCGATATTCGCCCACGCGGTTCCGTACAGCGTTTTATCTGCTTGCAGGGCCCAGAATTCCGAGAAATTGTCCACGGTCATTATATACGCCGATGCAAGCTGTAACATGCCGACAATAATAACGATGCTTCCTCCGTAAAGTACATTCCATGCTATTTTTTGTATATTTTCTCGGCGCGCCGCTGAACGCGTTATAAAAAAAGCATCCACAGATTAGCAAAATAAATAATTCGTTTCACGCCTAAAAACGCGTCCTCCGCTTTGAATAATGAGAGTAAAGCGGTTAAAAATAAAAGCGCGCCGAGCGTTTCCACCCTCCATGTTCTCCATGCGTATCGCCATGCTTCCCCCGCATTCTTTTTTGCCTGCGCGTATAAAAGAAAAACAGCTTCTTTGAACGCGCCCGCGCGCGGAGGCGTAAAAAACCATTTCAAAAAAAGAATAAGCGCCAGTATGCGCCACATATTCAGCGAATCAAATGTTTCAGTAATAGGCAGTGCGACACATACAGGAATGGAGCGCGCGATAAGCAATACTGATTCTTCCACAGGACTGAATAAAACAAAAAATACAAGCAGTCCTGCGGAAAATAAAAAAATCTCGCGAGGGAATATGCCGAAAACGGCGCCGACCGTAACAATAATCTGCACCGCAAAAACCATATTTAATTTCGTATACAATCCGCGCATTTTCAATATGTCTTTTTTATCTCTATTCCTTTGTAGTAATACGCCAAAATATCTTGATAGGTTTTTCCCAGCGCGGCCAAGCGGCGCGCGCCCGTCGCGCTCATACCGACGCCATGGCTTGCTTTCAATGAAGCGGCATCGCGGCGAACGGTGCCTTCAGGATCTTTCACCCCACCGGAAAGATACGCGTAATCGGTACCGCAGAACTCCGCGCCGAACGCGACACAAGCGTTTTTAGTTACGCCGCCTGAATCGGAAGAATAGAGAGAACGCGCCGTCTTCCCATTGTAATACATCGTCTCACCCGCAGTTGCGCGAGATGACTGTGCAAGCCGCGGCGCGTATTGCTCCCATCCGTATCCTTTATATACCTGATCGGAAGCGCTGCTATTTAAGTGAAACACTTCATCCTTGCCGTATTTCCCGCTGTTTTGCAGATGAAAGAGCGCGTAACTTCGGGCGGCGACAGAAAATGCTTTTTGATATTCCGGATGATCGGTATTGAGCGCCTCCCCGATGCCGGCAAGATAATCCTCCAGCGGCAATTCATTTATCACCCATACTTTTTTTGATACGGGAGAATACGCAAGCTCAATATGTCCGCGGAATGAGTTGAAATTTATCGTCTTATTCCAATTATACAAACTGTAGCTTGCGATAGTGAAAATCGCACCTGCTGATTTGGCGGTAAAAAGCACATTGCCGTCTGTTTTTCCATTCACCGTCGCCACCTCTCCCGCGCCATACTGTTTTTCATCTGCTTTTTGCGCGGGTATCATAGTAAACGCCGCGTTGGCGCTCACGGACACATTCTCATCATCGCCGACCGAAAACAAACCCACGCGTATTTTCTGCCCGGTGGAAATCGGCGCAGACAATGCGGCTTGTATTATATTTGTTTTCAGGGCTATTTGACCTGCCGCTTTTTTTGCCGCGTGCGCCGGCGTATTTCCCTTTTTTATATCTTCCCAGTCCTTGGCGGAACCGATTGAAAAGCCGTCTTTATACCGTGACATATCTTCTGCGCTCAATTGTATCGCTTGCGCGGGCCGTAATTTTAATTCTTGAACCGTTTCGTATTCCGTAATCCAATGCTTTTTTCCGTTTGATATAAGATATAATTCCGGCCGCGCGGGATTACGGACGAACGAACCGTCGGGCAATAATAATTCCCCTTTATCGGGATAAATATCAAAGTCCTTTTTGGAAATAACGCTTATCTTTTTACGGTTGAATTTCCAACGGTCAAACATTTCCCACGAGGGTATCGCCTTTTTGCCGCCATCGGCAATGACATAATTAGCCGCGGACGCTTTATGAGAAAGCGATATGAGCGTACCTTCCGCCAGCCCCGCGATGCCATCGGAAAGATAC
>CAZRNH010000040.1:2575-6291 GCA_964601445.1 uncultured Candidatus Saccharibacteria bacterium | reverse complement strand
AGACAGCGGTGATGGTGTTCGCTGTTCTTTTCGGATTACGGAAGCTGAAGCTTGAGGAGCGAATTCATAAGATCGCCCGATTGAAAGATGATTCTCAATAATTTTTGGTACGCAACGGCGACGCTGGCAGGTACCATTGTCGGCGTGGGAATGTTTGGTCTGCCCTTTGTCGCCGCGCGCGCTGGATTTTTTGTCACCATCGCTTATCTTATCGCCGGCGCGGCGATGTTCGCGCTTCTGCATCTTATGTTCGGCGAGATTATGCTGAGGACGAAGGAACGGCATCGGCTGGCGGGGTACGCGGGCGTGTATTGCGGCGCCGCCGCAAAGCGATTTTTTTCGCTCACTGCGCTGGCGGGGCTTTCCCTGGGAATGTTAGTGTATATACTGGTGGGCGGCGCGTTTTTGAAGGAGCTGTTTGACGGCGTTTTCGCCGATGTGCGGATGGCGCAGATTGTGTTTTGGGCGGCGATGAGCGCTTTGCTTGCGCTTGGTTTGCGGACAGTGAAGCAGTCGGAGCTTATTATGTTTGGGCTTATGGTCGGCATCATTGTGTTTCTTTTTGGCGCAAGCATTCCTTATTTACAATTGGATTATTTGGCGACATTTTCCGCGCGCGCGCTGTTTTTACCGTACGGCGTCGTATTGTTTGCGCTTGCCGGCGGCGCCGCTATTCCCGCGGTGCGCGACATACTTGAAGGAGAAGAGCGCGCAATGAAGCGGGCCATCACCGCAGGCACGCTTATCCCCGCAGTGTTATATATAGTATTCGTGATTACCGTGTTGGGAGTGAGCGGTCCCGCGACGACGGAAAACGCCCTTTCCGGCTTGCGCGGCGCGCTTGGCGGATTGATAGTATTTGTGGGGGCAGTGCTTGGAATTCTGCTTGTAGTGACTTCTTATATTGTATTCGGTCTTTACTTAAAAGACACCCTGCGATATGATATGGGCGTGCCGGACGGTATCGCGCTTTTGTGCGTTGTCTTTCTTCCTTTCGCGTTATTATTTTTCCCGTGGAGTAGTTTTATTGAAATTATCGGATTACTGGGCGCATTGTTGGGCGGCATAGAGAGTATTGTGCTTATTGTCATTTACCGCCGCGCGCGCCTGCGAGGCGATCGCTGGCCGGAATACGCGCTTGCCGTGCCTGATGCGGTGTTGTACGCGCTTGCATCCGTGTGTGCGGCGGGGATAGCGTATACTATTTTTTTTAACGGCACTTTCTCGCACGCATAAAAAGATATATACTGTAATAATGAACCAAAAAGATAAAATAAAAATAGCATTGATAGAGGATGAGGAGGTGCTTCTTGATGTGCTTGAAAACAAACTCAAGAAAAACGGGTTTGAGGTATTTTCGGCCAAAGACGGAAAAGCGGGCATTGATTTAATACGGGCGGTGGCGCCGGATATCATTTTGCTTGATATCGTCATGCCGAAGATGGACGGCTTTGAAGTGCTTGCGCAATTAAACGGCGACGCCGCGCTTTCCCGAATTCCGGTTATCATTATTTCAAATTCAGGCCAGCCCGTGGAGATTGAAAAAGCAATTTCTATGGGGGTGAAGGATTATTTGGTGAAAGCGGAATTTGATCCGCAGGAATTGCTTGATAAAATAAAAAACCAATTGAGATTGAGCGGGAAAGAAGGGGGCGCCATGCCTGCAGAGCAAGGCGACCAGCCCGCAGGAAAAGAAAAAAAGCAGATTGACCCGAAGAATTTCAAAGTGTTGTTGGTGGAAGACGACAGTTTCTTACGCGACCTTATTTCCCAGAAACTTATCAAAGAGGGTTTTCAGGTGTCTCAAGGGGTTGACGGAGAGGACGGATTCCTTAAGGCGACTAAAGAAAAACCGCATATCGTGTTGTTGGACCTTATTTTGCCGGGACTTGACGGTTTTGAGGTGTTGAAAAAAATCCGCGCGGACGCAACAATGAACGCAATGCCCATTATTATTCTTTCTAATTTAGGGCAAAAAGACGATATTGAAAAAGGGATACAGCTTGGCGCGACTGATTATCTGGTAAAAGCCCATAATACGCCGGGTGAAATCATAGAAAAAGTGAAGTCAACTCTTGCTGAAACATATTAAGCGCTATGAAGAAAGTTACTTTTAGCATTATTTTCATAGCCGTTCTCGCGGCGGGAGCTTTTGTTTTTTATACTCCTTTTTCCCGTTTTGGAAAGAGAGTAAGCGTGCGCCGCGATTCTTTTATTTCTGGCGTTGCACAGCGGCTTGTTGAAGATACAAAAGAGGAGCCGTCGGAGCGGATGGCAAAAAATCCTCTTACAGGCAAGTCATGTCCGCAAGGAGACGGGCGGCCTTTTGCGGTTATGCTTGCGGGCGATACGGCGGCGCGTCCGCTTTCTGGCATCGCGGCGGCGGATGCGGTGGTGGAGATGCCCGTGCTTACCGGCGGCATCACTCGTTTCATGGCGCTTTTTATGTGCGAGCGGCCGGAAGTTATAGGGTCCATACGGTCGGCGCGCCACGATTTTTTGCCGTTTGCCAAGAGCTTTGACGCGATTTTCGCGCACTGGGGCGGATCATCTCTTGCGCTTGATATATTAAAAACAGGCGCGGCCGATAATATTGATTCCATTCCAAATCCATTTGACGCGTTTTACCGGCAGGAAGGGAAACTGGCTCCGCATAACGGTTTCACTTCTTTTGCGCGTTTATTGAATGCGGCTCAAAAATTGCGCTACCGCATTACTTCAAGCAAGGCAAAGGGATACGCGCGCATTCAGGACGCGGCCGCAATCAGCGCGGATCAGAATATTTCTTTGGGATACCCTCGGCCGTACGAGGTTGATTTCAGTTATGATTATAAGGCAAATACATACCGCAGATGGCGCGGTGGCATAAAAGAAATTGATGCGGCGACGGGACTGCAAGTGGAGGTGAAGAATCTTGCGGTGATGAGCGCTGTTTCGCGGCAAGTGAGTCACGATTACAACGAAGTCGCCATAGAAGGCGAGGGGGATCTCGCCGTGTATCGCAACGGCGAGGTGATAAAAGGAAAATGGAAAAGAGCGAAAGAAGAGTATAACAGCGCTGATGCCGCGATTCCTGCCGCATATTATTTTTTTGATTCTTTCGGAAAAGAAATAGGATTGGTGGAGGGAAAAATATGGATTTCCGTTGTACAACCGAATCAAAAAGTGGAACTTACTTTGAAGTAAACCCAACAACCAAAAACAAATAATCAACGAATCATAGAATCATGGAATCAATTTTTGTTTCGTTGTTTCGTTGTTTCTTTGCTCTTGCGCTTTGTAGGTTAATTAGAAATTAGGTCAATTAGGAATTGGAATAGATAGTTGCCTTGCATTACGAAATGTTTCACATTTCATGATTATCATTCTTCACGGTGAAAATAGTTTTCTCACTAAGCGCAAGTGCGATGAAATTATCGCGCAATACAGAGCAAAACATCCGCATGGCTTGAGTTATTTCGCGTGCGAGAGCGGTTCATTCAATGATTTTAAATCCGCCGCGGAAACCGCATCGCTGTTTGATGCCAAAAAACTTATTGTGTGCAAAGATATGCTGGGTGATGTAAAAACAGCGGCTCCGCTTGCCGTTTTTGCGCGGGCAAAGAAGATAAAAGAAGACAAAGATATCGTGGCGGTGTTTTCCGAAAGTACGCCTCTTTCTGCGGGGAAAAATAAAGAAATACAATGGTTGTTGGAGCGGCCTTCGGTTGTGCAAG
>CAZRNH010000040.1:0-2565 GCA_964601445.1 uncultured Candidatus Saccharibacteria bacterium | reverse complement strand
GAGTCAAAGGCAGTGGCGCAGGCGCGCCTGCCGGAGTGGGCGCGCGGCGAGGCCGCACGACTCGGCGGAACGATAGATGCTGATGCGTTACCCCCATTGCTATCCGCAGGGGGCGGCGATTTATGGCGGTTATCCGCGGAGCTTGCGAAGCTTGTTTCTTATGATGCGCGCATAAGTAAAAAGACCGTTGCCCTGCTTGTCGCGGGAACAACCGAAGGAGAAATTTTTTCCGGAGTAGCGGCGCTCGCACGGAAAGACGCGAAAACCGCGCTTTCGCATTTTTCAGCGCTTATAAAAGACGGGGAGGATTGGATGCGGATTTTCGCGATGATCGTGTTTCAATTCCGCAGTATTATAAAAGTGAAAAGTTTGCTTGACGCGGGGTGCGCCGTGCAGGCCATGCAAAAGAGGGCGGGTATGCATCCGTTCGCGCTTGCCAAGACCATTCCTTGCGCGCGCGCGTATACTATGGAAGAATTAAAGCGTATCTATGCGAAATTATGGGAAACAGATATAGCGCTTAAAACGGGCGGAATTTCTTTTGAGGCGGCAGTGGAAAATATGGCGCTGGGTATATAAAAAGCCACACTATTGAGGTTCAACCTCCATACTTCACAGATGTATCGCGAGGGAATGCTACTTTGTTGTTTTGTTGAGGAGCTTGGTGAAGCGGGATTTTTGGCGCGAGGCGGTATTTTTCTTAATCACATTTTCTTTGGCCGCTTTATCAAGCGCTTTGTACAGTTTGGGCAGAAGCGTTTTTGCATCACCCGTTTTTGCGTCGGAGATGAGTTTTTTTATCTCTTTTGCAAGCATTCTTATGCGGTTGAGATAACGAAGATTACGCGCTCTTCTTGTTGCGCTTTGCCGCAACGCTTTTTTTGCTGACGCGATAATTGGCATGAAAGTAAATTAAAAGTTGGAAGTGAAAAGTTAAAAATAAAAAGTGAAGACGCGCGACAACACGCTTTTTTTACTGTAAACTAAACGCGAAAAAAAAGCAAGAGTTTCAAATTATTTTCTTTCTGATATAATCCATACCGTATGGCAAAATATATTTTTATCACGGGAGGGGTGTGTTCGGGACTCGGGAAAGGAATTTCATGCGCATCCATCGGAATGCTTTTGAAGGCGGCGGGATATAAGGTGGCTTTGCAAAAGCTTGACCCGTATTTGAATGTGGACCCGGGTACGATGAATCCGTATCAGCACGGCGAAGTGTTCGTCACGAAAGACGGGGCGGAAACGGATTTGGATGTAGGGCATTATGAGCGGTTCATTGACGAGGAATTCTCTTCGCTTTCCAGCGTGTCTACGGGGCAGGTGTATCAGCGGGTGCTTGAAAAAGAGCGGGAAGGCGTATTTTTAGGAAAAACAATCCAAGTTATTCCGCATGTTACCAATACCATAAAAGAATACATAAGAAAATGCGCGGAAGGATCAGGCGCCGATGTGTTTATTTGTGAAATTGGAGGAACGGTGGGCGATATTGAAGCGGAACCGTATCTTGAGGCAATCAGACAATTGCATCACGAGGAAGGGCGCCATAATGTGATGTTCGTGCATTTAGTGCTCTTGCCGCATTTGAAAAGCTCTGGCGAGCTCAAAACAAAACCCGCGCAGGCGTCGGTGCGCGAATTGCGGCGCATGGGAATCAATGCGGATGTAATAGTATGCCGTTACGAAGATCATTTTCGCAAAGAGCATCTTGAAAAAATTTCCCTTTTTTGCGATGTCCCGAGCGAAGCGGTCATTCCCGCGCCGACGGTGGACACTATTTACGAAGTGCCGCTTAATTTTGAAAAGCGCGCCATTACCAAGCTGGTGTCGGATCATTTTCATATAGCGCATCAAGCGCCGCAACTTTCCGCGTGGGAGGCGTTTGTAAAAAAAGTAAAGTCGGACTTGCCCGAAATATGTGTCGCGCTTGTCGGCAAATACACGGATTTTCAGGACGCATATTTGAGCGTGGTGGAGGCGGTGAAATCAGCGGGATACGCTCACGGGCGGCGCGCGCGCCTTTTATGGATTGATTCGGAAAAACTGGAAGGCGCTAAAGAAGAGTCCGATACAGAGTGGGAAAAAATAAAACAAGCAAGAGGAGTGGTGGTGATGGGCGGGTTCGGCAGGCGGGGAATAGAAGGAAAAATCGCGGTGGCGAAATACGCCCGCGAGAATAACATACCGTATTTTGGGCTCTGTTTAGGCATGCAAATCGCCGCGATTGAATGTGCGCGCAATGTGTTGGGGCTTGCGGATGCGCATTCTACGGAATTTGACGAGCAGACGAAAAATCCTGTCGTGTATCTTATGGAAGGTCAGCGGCATATATATAAAAAAGGCGGCACCATGCGGCTTGGCGAATACGAATGCGTGTTGGAAAAGGATTCAAAAAGTTTCATCGCGTACGGCGAGGAAAAAATAATGGAGCGGCATCGGCATCGCTACGAATTCAATAATGCGTATAAGGAGCAGTTTGAAAAGAACGGCATGGCGGTCGCGGGAGTGAATCCCCAAAGCGGTTTATGTGAAATTCTTGAAAATAAAAATCATCCGTGGTTTGTC
>CAZRNH010000039.1:3936-6292 GCA_964601445.1 uncultured Candidatus Saccharibacteria bacterium | reverse complement strand
CACAGGATGGACCCGCCACCCCTTCCGTTCCAAACGGGGCAAGAAGCATCGGCATCAGCATCGGCCCCGCATCCGCGCCGATACTTGCGGATGATAATGTGTTTAGCGGGAACGGCACGGATGCGGCGTATCGGGAATAAGTTGGAAACCTGGTTTCCAAGCACAGTATTTTAAATCCACTTTTTTATAGTACCTGCATGCATACATTGCCCGCCAAAAAATTTCAGCGCAGGAAAGAAGATTTTATCTGCGCACAATGCGGCCACGCAACTAAAGGGAGCGGTTACACAAACCATTGTCCGAAGTGCCTGTTCAGCAGGCATGTAGATGTGTATCCGGGCGACCGCGCCGCCACCTGTGGCGGTATGATGGAGCCGGTCAGCGTAGGGATTGAGAAAAACGCGCATTTTATTATGTATCGTTGCCTGCAATGCGGCCATGAAAAAAGAAACAAAGTATCACAGAACGATGATTTTGACGCGGTGGTGCGGATTGCTCAACTCTCTTCAACGGTATCATCGGGCAAGAAACCGCCCGCTTGATGTTTCCATAAAGAAGCATACAGGCCGTTTGCCGCCAGAAGTTCGTCGTGCGTGCCGTTTTCCACAATGCGCCCCGCGTCAAGCACGACGATGCGATCCATAACGCGAAGGGTTGAAAGACGGTGCGCGATGGCAATGACTGTTCGCTTTTCCATCAGGGCAAGCAGGGCTTTTTGCACGGCAAGTTCGCTTTCGCTGTCAAGGGAACTGGTTGCCTCGTCAAGAAGAAGAATCGGAGCATTTTTCAAAAGCGCGCGGGCGATGGCGATGCGCTGGCGCTGGCCGCCGGAAAGTTTGACGCCGCGTTCACCCACCAGGGACTCATAACCGTTTGGCAGTGCGGTGATGAATTCGTGCGCCTGCGCGAGCAAAGCGGCGCTGTGCACATCCGCGTCTGTCGCGTTTCCCGTCCCATAGGCGATGTTTTCACGAATGGTACGGTGAAAAAGTAGCGGTTCTTGGGGCACAATGGCAATGGCGCGGCGCAAACTCTCTTTGGTGATAGTCGCGATGTCCGTGCCGTCAATCGTGATGCGGCCCAAAGTGAGGTCATAATGCCGCAAGATGAGTTTGGCCAGAGTGCTTTTCCCCGCGCCGCTTCGCCCGACTAGACCAATCCTTTGGCCGGCGGGGATGGAAAGCGCGAGATCTTCAAACACGGGGATAGTGTGGTACTTAAACGATGCGTGATCAAACACAATCGCGCCATGGGGGACCACAAGGTCACGCGCGCCGGGCTTATCGGTAACATCATAATCTACTAAAATATCACTGAGGCTTTCCTTTATCGTTCCCCATGTATCGGCAAAATGATTGATATTGCTTCCTATAAATGTAAGCCGGTCTTCCATAAGAATAATAACGGTAAGCACCAGCACAATGTCCCCAGCCGTTATCAACCCCTTTTGGGCAAAAATAACTGCCGCAAAAATCATGCCGCCGATAAAGACCGCCTGAAAGATATTATTGATAACCAATGTTATTTCTCCGTAGGTCCAATTTTTCAAGCCGGTCGCGCGCCGTTTGGTTATAAATGTTTTAAGGCGCTCCAGTTCGTAAAGGCGTCGCGCGTATTCATGCACCGCGGCTATATTGGTAAGCAGGTCAACCGTGGTTCCGCCCAGCGCCGTTTCGGCTTGTTGTGTTGCCGCAGAAAATGGCACGCGCTTACGGGCTAAATATATATTCAGGGGTATGATAACAAGCGCCCAGGCAAGGAAGATAAGTCCGATGAGAGGGTTGGTGACAAACACTATTATAAAACCCGCGACTGCGGAAATAAAAGCGCCCAAGAATGTCCATAATATCTGTTCAACCATATCTTTGACGCCGTTTGCCGCGTGCGTGATTTTGCTTGAGAGCGAGCCCGCGAATCGGTCGGAGAAGTATTGGTGGCTGTGGAGCGTGACATATGAAGCAAGCGCGAACCGTCCCGTCGCGCGTACCCCCGTGGCCCATCGCATGCCGAAAAATCCGCTGGTGCGCCAGAGTATGTTTGAACCGAAGGATATGCCTATGTATGCAAGAGCGGCCCGCACAAGCCCTGCGGACGATCCGCCCGAGGCAAGCCCCGCGGCCGCATTCACGATCTCTTTAAGCACATAGGGAATGACGGCGGTGCCGCTTGCCGCAACCATAACTACAATCAGCGCCAGCGTCATTGATATCTTGTGCGGACGCGAAACAGCAAGCACAAACCGAAGCGGATTCGCGCTTTTGGGAATGTCTTCGCGCCAAATGGATTTCAGGGGAGTAGCCATAGTAAGTTTTCTAATGTATCACGGTTTCTGCTTTTTGTTAAGGTTTAGTGGCGG
>CAZRNH010000039.1:0-3926 GCA_964601445.1 uncultured Candidatus Saccharibacteria bacterium | reverse complement strand
AGATGTCATTTTAACTTGGGTCTGACAGTTTAGTGGCGGCGGGAAGACGCTTTTGGCGTACTTACAAAAAAACATCAGGAAATCACCGCTTTGCCGGAGTTCAGAAATACCACAACATCGCTCTCTTTAAATGCGTGTTTTGTTATAGCCGCAAATACCGCGCTTGATGATGGCTTATGTTTTTAGGAAGGCTTCCCTAAATGATATCAATAAGCTTTTCTTTTACCAACTTTAAGCGGTCTATTGATTAAATTGTAAATCTACGCCTTTTTTAGTATCATTGAAGCGTAGAAAATGTTATCAAGTTTTCTAATCCTAATGGGCGATATGAAGAATAAGGGTTCAGTAAAGAAGAAAACGGTTCGTTTTCCATTAGTTATTAAGAAAGCGTTTCATGATGGCTTGATTGAGGGGATGATTCAGTTCGGTTCTTCATTGGCAAATAAAAGAGCAAAAGATGTCGATGTGGCAATTATTATAAAGTCCGGATGTTTCTCTGAGTTTACCAAGCGGATAAAATCAACGCGCTTTAAAGGGATTGATTTTTCCCTTATTCGTGAAGAAGAACTGTTTCCCTGGAGTCGGTTTCGCTTCGGGAGCCACGGCATACACCTGATAATTCCTCTTAAACAAGGGAAAATTATCTTTGGAAAGAATCCTTTTTTAAAAGCTCCATCGGGAAATTTGCGGGCCGTGAAGCGTTCCATATTTTATCGCCTTTCTGATTATATGTATGAAGTGAGGAAGAGTTATTTCAGGGGAGACTTGCGTACTATAATAAAAAGTCGGTACAAAAAATTTATTCGCTTAGCGCTTTTTTTATTGTTCGACGATCTAATATATCCTGATGTGATGAAGTTGCGAGAGTCTGTGTTGAAACGGTATATTAAAAAAAAGCAGCTTGCCCTGGATTTGAATGATGTAGAAAAAACATACGAATTATTATGGGAGAAATTAGTAAAAAGAAAGTTTTAGTAACAGGCGGTGTTTCCGGAATTGGCAGCTCCATTGTTCTTAGATTTTTAGAGGGCGGGTACCATGTGGTGATAAATTATTTTGGAGATGAGGAGAAAGCGAGAGCCGTGACTCATGATCTGGAAAGAAAAGGGTATGCTCCCGGCAACGACTTTGTGCTGTTTGACGCAGATATAAGCAACGAGGAGGTTTTTGTAAATAAAGCAAACGAATTGCGCGTTGATAGTCTTGAACTACTTATTAACAATGCGGGGATTTTAAAAAGAGGTGACTTTTCATCTCTTTCTCAAAAAGATTGGCTGGATGTTTTTAATGTGAATGTGTTTGGAATTGTCAACACATCGAAGTGGTTTATGAAAAATTGCCCTCAAGCGAACTGTATCATCAACATGGGGAGTGTCCGCGGCCTTCCTCATGTTTCCCGAACAGAGAACATTATTTATAGTGTAAGTAAGTCAACCGTTCCAACGCTTACTGCGGTTTTGGCAAAAGCGCTCGGCCCAAAAATTAGGGTTAACGCAATCATTCCGGGAACCATTGATACTCCGCAGAGGCAGGGCATAACGAAACAAGAAGCCGCGCTGTATGGGGAGGAGAATGCTATTATTAAAAGACTTGGAGCGCCGAAAGAAGTCGCGGATCTTTGTTTTTTCCTTGCTTCAAAAGAAGCGGGATACATTACAGGCTCTAACTTTACCATCGATGGCGGCTACAGCATAAATTACATAAGGTAGACATGATTATTCATCGCGTAAAAATTAAAAACGGATTGCTTGGAGATTTTTACCCCAGTAAAATGCCAGAGTCGCGTGGTACTATAATTTTTCTGGCAGGGCTGCCTTCCTACCAACATAAAAATCAATTTGGAGAAAAACTGTCTTTAGCGGGTTTTCATGTACTGCAACCGTTTTATTACGGGTCGTGGGTGTCTGCGGGGGAGTTTAGTGTAGAAAATTGTTTTAAAACCGTTAACGATTCAGTTTCAACAATTATTCGGGGAAAATTATTTGACCTTTATACTCGGCAATACATAATGCTTGGTCGGAATCCCGTATACCTGGGAGGAATAAGCTTCGGGACAAGCGTCATACAAAGCCTTCCAACGCCAGCAAACATACAGAAAATATTTCTTATAAGCGCAGTTCCTCTTTTTAAAGAGCCGTACTTGAAACAGATGAAGTTTGATGGCGCGGAACTGGTGAGATTTTTGAAGAATGGTTTTCCGGGGGCATACCGAGCGCGTGAGTGGCAATGCTGGGTCCGTGAGTTTTCAGGTAAGGGAAGGTTTTTGCACCGGTTTGCCGCTCAAGCGCCTCTCCGTATTTATCAAGGGGAAAGAGACTCCATTTCCCCGTCTACGGTAAAACAATATCTTCAAGAGGAGCAGTTGAAAATTCCACTCCTTATAATAAAGAATGCGGGGCATGCGTTGAATGAATTTAATCAGGAACATCTTGCTATGCTTGTGGGGCGGTACTTGACATCTATATAACAGTGAGTTACTTTATAGATAGTTTTTAGGGTGCATATTCAAAATCAACAAACAACGAAAGGAGCGCCAGATGATCATAACACTGCCGATTTCACCACGAAACGCACCAACTATTGGATATTGGTTGACGCCCGTAGCGGGAGACATGCTCAGGCGTCGTCGAGGAAAAGATAATTATCGAATTATAGTGGGGGCGCTTGGCGCCCACGAGCCACGCGTTGAAGATGTCACGAGATTTCAGCAAACACTTGATGCGTTAGGAGTGAAAGGAGATATTGTTTTAGATGCGGCATACGCAGAAGATTTTTACGGGTGCGCAACGCGTCTTTTAGAGTGTTCGGCGGTGAAAATGACTCCAGAGGAGTGTTATGTGTGCTCTTGCGGCGCTCTTGAGTTGCCATGTTCGCAAGCTCGGTATCTGAAGCAAAAAACTTTTAAAATCGATGCTTCAGGAGAAATGTATTGTGCGCGGTGCGGCGAGAAAGCCGCGCGGCAAACCATCAAGCGAACATATATTTTATTCAAGAGAGCCGCCATCCGGCAAGCGCTCAATGATGTTCGGGTTGTGCCGGAGTTTTATCGAACTGAATTTTCTGATCTTGCGGAACAGATTGCTGTAAACGGGATATGCATTAGCAGAAACAGAGAGACCGCGTTTTGTTTCGCCGGCACATATCTTGATGTTGAATTTGTGTGGGAGACGCTTTTGTGCATTCAAGAAGAGGCAAGCATTACGCTGGTGGTAAATAATCATGTGTTGCGTCAAGCTTTGATCGCGGTACTTGCTTTACATGCGCTCGGAGTCAAGAAGGATGTGACTATATTGGTGTTGCCCTATCTTCGTCTCCCGGGGGAAGGTGGCGCAGGGAAATGGACCGTTGATCGGCTTATGCGTCTTGGGCACGATGCGTATACCATAAGATTTATGCTTGGGGTATCGCTTCACTGGAACAGGAAAGATTGTGAAATGCGAACGGAAATTTCGCAAGTTGAGTACAGGCGTTTCCAGTTGTTAAAGGGTTTGTTGAAGGAAATTGTGCGGTCGGGGGATGGTTCCGCGAGTTCTTTTTGCAACGAGCTTAATCAGGATTCGCTGACTCAAGGGTTAAAACATGTTTTTAATCCCGAGAAGTTTGATTATCGAAAGCTGTGCGGTCTTTGGTAAAAAGAGTGTTTGCTTATCATACGGCTACAAGGATATAATCCAAGTAGCCGTATTTTTTATCATGAAAACCATCTTTGTTTACACGGGATAAGGCGCGTATCGGGTTAAAGATAGAGAAATCTTTCTTTGGAGTTTTTAAAACATATAATTGTAATTCACTCAAAAGCTCTTTAAGAAATTCCGGGTTTGTCCAATACAAAGTAAAAATTTCTTTCACCGTTTTTGGGTCGCTTTCCTGAAATGCTCGGAGGATCATTTATATATACTATTAAAATTTTGTGGGTTAGAAGACAA
>CAZRNH010000038.1:0-6423 GCA_964601445.1 uncultured Candidatus Saccharibacteria bacterium | reverse complement strand
GTAAACGGCACTTCTACGGCATCGTAATTGTCATATTTTTCATAAGATTTTTTGCCCTTAATTTCTTTGTGCTTGCTGTACTTTAGATTTTCTTCCATTGTCATAAGCGGTAATGGTTGGTGACGGCGACCGTGGTCTATGTTGGTAAACCAACAAACATTTCTAAATTTTACCAAACCGGTTTCAGGAATATAAACCCCCTCTCCATATTCTTTAGCTAATGGAGTGAAAAAATAAGCATTACCAGCGTGAAAGCCATTACCAAGCCACATTTCGTTCTCCTTAATCTTTGGGAAAACTTCTTTATAGGTAATCGCATTCATATTTCCAATAATCACGAACTTTTTGTTGTAATCAAAAAGTTGCTTCACATATTCGCGAAACAGGCTGAACGGCGGATTTGTTACCACGATGTCGGATTGTTTTAGCAGATTTATGCATTCATCACTGCGGAAGTCGCCATCGCCTTCTAATGGTGTCCATTCGTTATGTTTGTTTGCCTTTAACTGCTTGGCAATATCCTTCAAATTGAACTCACCGTCACCGTCTATGTCGCGCGCTTCATTGATAATGAACTTGTTGGCGTTTATCTTAGGACGGCCTTTTCCCGCCCGAGGCGGACATATGGATTTCGCGAGAGTCCTGTCATCACCAAACAATTCCAGTTGCGTGTTGGCTACGGGCGAGGGTTTGTAACTGGTGGTGATAAGCTGTTTTAATCCAAGCTTGTTGAAGTTGAGGACAAAATAACGAAAGAAATTACTCTCAAATGGATCGTCGCAGTTGCAATACACTACCTTGCCGCGGAATACTTTAGCATCATAATCCAAATACGCCGCAATTTCTTTCTGAATATCGCCGTATTGAGTATAGAACTCGTCATTCTTTGCCCGCTTTGCGTTTGTAAGATTTTTGTTTGCCATAACTTACCCCCACACCAAATTACTTAGTGCTGTGGGGGTTTATTTCAAAAGCTCATCACTCGTTATTCCCAACGCTTGAGCAATTTTTTCAATAGTGGCCCGCCTTCGCTAAAGCTACGGACGGGCAGGCAAGCGTGGGATTGCCTTTGCCAGCTTCCATATTGCTCATTTGCGCGCGATCAAACCCTGCCGCGCGGCACATATCGCCTTGCGTCATATTCTTTTGCCCGCGTATGCGCTTGATGTTTTTGCCGAACTTGGAAATTAGGATCTTCATATTCTTGAGATGTATTATAGCAAAATATTGTGCCTTATAACAATAATGTTAATATAATTTTCAAAACAAATAATGCCGCGCGCTCCGCGCGCGCGGTGATGTGAAACTAAATCGTACACTCGGAAAAGGCGTTTTTGTCGTGCGTATCCCGCATTACATATTCTGTATTCTTCTCCAGCGCTTTGCCGCGTGCGTGCGCGCCGTTTCTTTTTCTATCTGCGCCAATATATCAACGAAACTGACATCGTCTTTGTGCATGAGGCCTTTTCTTATTTCCTCCGCTCTCCTTTTTGCTTCCTCCGCTCTTTCCAAGTCAATCTCTTTTGCCATTTCCGCGGTGTCGGCAAGAACCACGATCTTGTTTCTTAATACTTCTACAAATCCTTTGGAAACCACGACAAGCTCTTTTTCTCCTGACGCGGTCTTTAATTGGATTATCCCGGGCTTTAAGATAGAAACCAAAGGAATATGGTGCGGAAGCACCGTAATCTCTCCCGTTTTTGTAGGGATGGTCGCCTGCAGTACCTCTTCTTTAAGCACAGTGCGCTCGGGAGTTACTATTTCAAATCGTATTGTTTTGCGATGCATGAGCCGGTTTTTTATTTTTGAGCAACAACCTCTTCAATGCCGCCCTTCATATAGAAGTCGCCTTCATTTTTGTCGTCATGCTTTCCTTCCAGGATCTCCTTGAAGCCGGTGATGGTGTCTTTCAGTTTTACATAGGCGCCGGGAGTTCCGGTGAATGTTTCGGCGACAAAGAACGGCTGTGACAAAAAGCGCTGGATCTTTCGCGCGCGGGAAACGGCGAACTTATCGCTGTCGGATAATTCTTCCATGCCCAAGATCGCGATGATATCTTGAAGGTCTTTGTATCGCTGTAATACTTTCTGTACGCCGCGAGCGACAAAGTAGTGTTCTTCGCCGACGATTTTCGGATCAAGAATGATGGAGGAAGAATCAAGCGGGTCTATCGCGGGATAAATACCAAGCTCCGATAAACCGCGGGAAAGCACCACCGTTAGATCAAGGTGCGCGAATGTCGTTGCCGGCGCCGGGTCGGTGAGGTCGTCTGCGGGCACATACACTGCTTGAATAGAGGTAATGGACCCCTTGTTCGTTGAAGTGATGCGCTCTTGCAGTTCGCCCATTTCAGTGGCAAGCGTCGGCTGATAACCCACCGCCGAAGGCATGCGCCCAAGCAGTGTTGAAACCTCCGAGCCGGCCTGCGTGAAGCGGAAAATATTGTCTATGAACAACAGCACATCCTGATTTTTCTCGTCGCGAAAATATTCCGCCATAGAAAGCGCGGTCAGTGCGACGCGCGCGCGAGCGCCGGGCGGTTCATTCATTTGCCCGAACACCATCACCAATTTATCAAGCACTTTCGCTTCCTTCATTTCATGATAGAGGTCATTTCCTTCGCGCGTTCGTTCGCCGACGCCGGCAAATACCGACACGCCGCCGTGCGCTTTCGCAATATTGTTGATGAGCTCTTGAATGACCACGGTCTTTCCGACGCCGGCGCCGCCGAACAGACCAACCTTGCCGCCTTTCAAAATAGGGCAAATAAGGTCAATAACCTTAATGCCTGTTTCCAATATCTCGGTTTCTGTTGATTGATCGGTAAATTCGGGGGCCGGGCGGTGAATCGGATATTTTTTATCTGTTGGAGGAGCCGGTTGGCCATCTATTGGATTTCCCAGAACATCAAAAATACGCCCGAGCGTTTTTTCGCCGACAAGAACGCTGATGGGAGCTCCGGTGTCAGCCACCGCGTCTCCGCGTTTCAGGCCGTCAGTAGATGACATGGCGATCGTTCGTACCATATTCGAGCCTATATGCTGTTGGGTTTCCAGAATAACTTTCTTGCCGTTGCTTTCAATTTCAAGCACGGTAAAAATTTCCGGCACATCGCCTTCAAATGCCACATCTACCACCGCGCCGATTATTTGTTTTATTATACCCGCTCTTTTCTCCATATAAGTGAAATAAATTATATATTATTTTTATTGATACGCACGCATTACACATTCAGCGCTTCCACTCCCGCCGAGATTTCGGCGATCTCCGCCGTGATTGCCGCCTGCCTCGCTTTGTTGTAAAACAGCGTCAATTCCTGGACCATGTCGGATGCCGCATCGGTCGCCGTATGCATAGCCGCCATGCGCGCGCTGTGTTCGGAAGCGTTTGATTCAAGGAGCGTCTGGTATAACTGAACCTCTATCAATTTCGGAATCATGGCGTCTAACACTTCTTTCGGGGTCGGTTCAAAAACATATTCGTATTTGAATTTTCCGCGCCGCAAATGCTCTCTCTCTTTTTTCTCTACGAATTCCTTATCTATGCCGACGCGCGTATCATCTCCCATGACGCCAAGCTGTCCCGTTTCTTCCGCTTCTATTTTAATAGGCAAAAGCTGTTTCACGCGAGGGATCTGGACAGATGCGCTTACGAAATCGGTATAGGCGACCATAATCTTGTCGTAAGCGCCTGCCAAGAATTCACTGATGATCATTTTGGCGATGGGGGCCGCATCTTTGAATTCCGGAATAAGGTCCGGCTTGGGAAAGTCCGCCGCGATGTTGTATCCGTAATTGCTGTACATGCCCGCTCCTTTTCTGCCGAGTAAAATAAAGTCAGCGGCGATGCCTTCTTCACCCTGATATTCCGCGATTGATGCCCGAACTTTGCTTATAAGCGCGGTATTGAATCCGCCGCAGAGTCCGCGGTTGGAGGTGATGAGTACGATAGCGATCTTTTTAATAATTTTTCTTTTCGCCAGAAGCGGATGCGGCGCAAATGAGTTGTTGACGGAATGGGCAAGATTGAGGACGGTCTCCCAGCTTAGGTTCGCGTATGTCCGTGTGCGCAAAACACTCTCTACCGCTTTGCGCATTTTTGCCGCGGCAACCATTTCCATCGCCCGCGTAACCTTTTTGGTGTTGCCGACGGACCGTATCCTTGATTTTATTTCTTTTGTTTTTGCCATGCTTGCGTAGTATCTTTCGCCTATGCGGGACGATTACAGCGCCGCTTTATAATCGGAAATGAGCGCTCGCATTTCGTTTTCAAGCTCTTCATTATATTCGTGCGCAACAATATGCGCCAGCGTTTCCTTACCCGCTGTTTCGGCGTAACGATGAAGTCCTTTTTCAAAATGTACGACATCTGCCGTGGCGACATCATCAATACAACCGCTGATAAGCGCGTAAAAGATGAGGATTTGATTTGCCGCCGGCAATGGAGAATATTGATCTTGTTTCAGGATCTCGCTCAAGCGCTTTCCGCGTTCCAATTTTACCTTGGTATCCGCATCAAGGTCCGAGCCGAATTGAGCGAACGCGGCAAGCTCGCGATATTGCGCCGCCTCAAGGCGCATTTTTCCCGCAACCTTCTTTATCGCTTTAATCTGCGCGGCGCTTCCTACGCGCGACACCGAAAGGCCCGCGTTCACTGCCGGGCGGTTTCCTTTGTAAAACAGATCCGGTTCCAAATAGATCTGGCCGTCAGTGATGGAAATAACATTGGTTGGAATGTATGCCGATACATCGCCTGCCTGCGTTTCAATAATGGGCAACGCAGTAATCGAGCCGCCGCCATACTCCTTGTTCAGCCGGCATGCGCGTTCAAGCAAGCGAGAATGCAGGTAAAAGACATCGCCCGGATACGCTTCGCGCCCCGGCGGCCTTCGCAATAAAAGCGATATTTCGCGATACGCGACCGCATGTTTTGACAGATCGTCGTAGACGATCAACACATCCTCGCCTTTATCCATGAAATATTCCGCTAACGCAGTGCCAGCATAGGGAGCGATATAAAGAAGCGATGCGGGGTCGGAGGCGCCTGCGAGCACGATCGTCGTGTAATCCATGGCGCCGTGTTTGTGCAGGCGCGCGGCGATGCTCGCCACTTTTGATTTCTTTTGGCCTATCGCTACATATACGCATTTCATGTTCTGGCCTTTTTGATTAATGATCGTGTCAATGGCGATGGCGGTCTTGCCGATCTGCCGATCACCGATGATTAATTCGCGCTGGCCGCGTCCGATCGGAATCATAGCATCAATCGCTTTCACGCCTGTTTGTACCGGCTGGGTGACCGACTGGCGGGCAATGACGCTGGGAGCGATCTTTTCAATAGGGCGGAACGATTCCGTTTCAATCGCGCCCTTGCCGTCCAGCGCTTTTCCCAGCGGATTGATGACTCTCCCGATCATGGCTTCACCGACGGGAACCTCCAAAATTCTTCCTGATGCGGCCGCTTCATCTCCTTCTTTGATATTAGAATAATCGCCCAAGACGATTGCGCCTACGCCGTCTTCTTCAAGGTTCAGCACGACGCCGCGCACCGATCCTTTTTTATTTTTAAATTCAATCATTTCCGACATCGCGACATTTGAAAGGCCGGACAGCTTTACGATGCCGTCGCCGACAGAAATAACTTTCCCGACATTCTTTGCCGGCGCGCTCGCCTTATGATTGATAATGCTTTTTTTAATCTGTTCAATAATGAAATCTTTAGTGGTCGCCATGCTATTGTTTTATTGTATTGATTAAATCGCTGATCTTCGTTTTCACGCTGTAATCCAGCACCGTATCTTCGTATCTGATTACCATTCCTCCCAAAATATCGCCGTCAATCTTTTCTTGTATTTCCGCCGCGCGCGATCCGGACTGTTTCAGTAAAAATGTTTCCAGCAACCCGCGGGTGCCTTCGTCCGGCTTTTTTGCGGTAGTGATTTCTGACGCACTCATCTTGTGCTCTTTATTCCATAACGCTGAAAACTCCGCGATAATCTTATCTGCCTTCGCGGTATCGTTGTTTTTCGCAAGCAACGCGACAAAAGCATCTATGATCAGGGCGATCTCCGCTCCCTGCTTATTATGAAGCGCTTGGAGCAATCCCGTTGCGTAGAGTTTCGGAGTAATCTTCATATTTTATGTACGACATATTATATCAGCAATCATTGCCTTGTCCTTTTCGCTATCCATCTTCTCTCCCGTGATCTTTTCTATCGCGAGCGCAATCACATCGGCAATCTCGTCTTTTACTTCTTTGAGTGTTTGCGCTTTTTCTGCCGCTATTTTTTCTCGTTCTTTTGCGATAATCAATGTAATTTCGTCTTTTGCCTGCCTTATCTTTTCTTCCTTCCTCTGTTCCGCCAATTCGTGCGCCTTGGCGATGATGGCAATCGCTTCGTCCATCTGACGGTCCAATTCAGGG
>CAZRNH010000037.1:0-6647 GCA_964601445.1 uncultured Candidatus Saccharibacteria bacterium | reverse complement strand
ATAGGCGACTCATCGGAACGAGAGCAAACTGCGCTTTGTCGCAGGAACAAAGCGATAGCGGTTCTTTAAGGGAAGACCCGCAGAGCACATGATAAACAATGCAAAGAATTTTTTACATATAACCACTTACTATTATGATAAAAAGCGCCGATTTTAGTTCAATGATGATAAAAGTCGCTTCTCCGGAAGATGTGTTGTCGTGGTCTCACGGTGAAGTGACAAAATCAGAGACCATTAATTATCGCACGCAAAGGGCGGAGCGGGATGGTTTGTTCTGTGAGCGCATTTTCGGCCCTGAAAAGGATTGGGAATGTTATTGCGGGAAATACAGGAAGATTCGTTATAAGGGAATCGTATGCGATAAATGCGGCGTGGAAGTGACTCGTTCCATTGTGCGCAGAGAGCGGATGGGCCACATTAAACTTGCGGCTCCCGTGGCGCATATTTGGTTTTTACGGGGTGTTCCTTCAAAAATAGGCGCGCTTCTTGATGTGCCTTTGCATCAGCTTGAGCGGGTGGCGTATTTTGCCGCCTATATCATTATTGAGGTCAATGAAGAATTAAAACAGAAAAAAACGGAAGAATTAACGAAAGAATACGGCTTGAAAATCAAACAAGAAACGGAGGCGCAGAAAAAAGACGCCTTAAGAATGGCGTTTGACAAAGCGTCAATTGAGCTGAAAAATCTTCGCCCTCTTCAGGTTTTTTCAGAGGCGGAATATTACGAAGTGAGTTTGAAATACGGCGAATTATTCAAAGCGGGCATCGGCGCGGAGGCATTGCGCGCCATCGTGGATGCGCTTGACATAAAAAAAATTGAAAAAGAGCTTGAGGCCCAATTGCGCACTATGGAGGACTCCGCGCAGAAGGTAAAGTTGTTAAAGCGCTATAAATTGGCATGCGGGCTTTCCCGCGCGCGCATCAATCCGAGTTGGATGTTTTTAACCGTTTTGCCCGTGATGCCTCCCGATTTGCGGCCGATGGTCCAGTTGGACGGCGGACGATTCGCGTCAAGCGATTTGAATGATTTATATCGCAGAATAATCAACCGCAATAATCGGCTCAAAAAACTGCTTGAGCTTTCCGCTCCGGAGGTTATCGTGCGCAATGAAAAACGCATGTTGCAGGAGGCGGTGGACGCGCTTATTGACAATTCTACCCGCAAGGGAACTGCGGTGATGGCGGCAACCGGTCAGAAGCGGCAATTGCGATCGCTCGCGGATATGCTGAAAGGAAAATCGGGAAGGTTCCGTCAAAATCTTCTCGGCAAGCGCGTGGATTATTCCGGTCGTTCCGTTATTGTGGTGGGTCCGGAACTGCGGCTTGACCAGTGCGGCCTTCCGAAACGAATGGCGCTTGAGCTTTTCAAACCGTTTGTCATTCATAAGATTATTGACCGCGCTCTTGCGCATAATATCCGCGGAGCGGGGCATCTCATTGAAGATGCGCCGGAGGTCGTGTGGGAAATTTTAGAGGAAGTTATTCAGAATAAACATGTGCTTTTAAATCGCGCGCCGACACTGCATCGGCTCGGCATACAGGCGTTCAAACCCGTATTAATTGAAGGAATGGCGATACGAATTCATCCGATGGTATGCGATGCGTTTAATGCTGATTTTGACGGCGATCAAATGGCGGTGCATTTGCCGATAACCGAAGAAGCGCAGAAAGAAGCGGGCGAGCTGATGCTTGCTTCAGGAAATCTTTTAAAGCCCGCAAACGGCGACCCTATTACGAATCCGACGAAAGACATTGTGCTGGGATGTTATTTCCTGACTGCGCTTAAAGACGGCGCGAAAGGGGAAGGGAAGGTGTTTTCATCAAAAAATGAAGCGGTGCTCGCGTATGATTCCGGAGTAGTGGATATCAACGCGCGCGTGAAAGTGTTTTTGAAAAACAAAAAAGACAGAGAAAAGGACGCGGAGCTATTTATTGAGACATCCGTGGGGAGAATTATTTTTAACTGGGCGCTTGGAGAAATCATGCCGTTTGTGAACAGGGAGCTTACGAAAAAAGACCTTGAGTTTTTGGTCGCCGATATTATTGACCAGTTCGGCGTGTCTGCGGCGGTTACTGCGCTTGATATTATGAAGCGGCTTGGATTCAAGTACGCCACCTTGTCCGGTATTTCATGGGGCATGGGCGATTTGAAAGTGCCGCAAGAAAAAAAGCTTATCGTGCAGAAGGCGGAGCAAGAAACGGAACACATTGCCGATTATTACGAGCGCGGGCTTTTAACTGACGAGGAGCGCTATGCAAGGGTGGTGGAAATATGGAACAGAACAAAAATGGAGGTGGGGAAACTGGTGCCTTCCACGCTTGAAAAATACGGTTCCATTTATTCCATTTTGCGTTCGCGCGCGCGGGGCACCGAAGCGCAATTGGTGCAGATGGCGGGCATGAAAGGGCCGGTGGTGAATCCTTCAGGCGAAATTATTGAACTACCCATCAAGAGGTCTTATAAAGAAGGGTTGGGCATTTTGGAATATTTCATTTCAACGCACGGCGCGCGCAAAGGAACCGCCGATACCGCTTTGCGCACCGCTTCGGCGGGGTATTTGACGCGCAAGCTGGTGGATGTGGTGCAGGATGTGATTGTGAAAGAAGTTGATTGCAAAGATACGAAAGGAATAGTATTTTCAAGGGCAGAGAGCGCCGCGATAGGGCAGGAATTTGCCGCGCGGATTTTCGGCAGAGTGCTGTGTGAAGATATGGTTTCCGCGGAAGGCAAAGTGCTTGCGGAGGCGGGCGTTTTGCTTACGAAAAAACTTTCCGATCTCGCCGATGAAAAAGAAGTGGTTTCGGTAAGAGCGCGTTCCCCGCTTTCTTGCAAAACGGAAGACGGCATATGCCAGCAGTGTTATGGGTATGATTTGGGCACTAACGAGCCGGTAAGAATCGGCTCTCCCGTGGGCGTGGTTGCCGCGCAGGCAATCGGCGAGCCGGGCACCCAGCTTACCATGAGAACATTTCATATCGGCGGCGTGGCGGGAGGAGGCGACATTACGCAGGGTTTGCCGCGCGTGGAAGAGATATTTGAAGCGCGTTCGCCAAAGAGTAAGGCGTTCGTTTCGGAAGTGGATGGAAAAGTGGCGGATATCATTCGCGATGGAGACACGAGAACGATTATCATCGTCGCAGATAACGATACTCCCGTACTTGAAAAGAAAACGCTTAAAAAGAAAACAAAAAAAGGGGCGGCGGGAATTGATGCGGCGTCCGACGCACAGAAAGAAATGGATAATATGAGAGAATATGTCGTGCCGTCATTCGTTTCCATTTGGGTATCCAAGGGCATGGCGGTCAAAAAAGGCATGCAGCTTACCGAAGGCCATCTTGATTTGGGCGAACTTTTGAAGGCGGCGGGTGTGCGCGCGGTTGAGCGGTACATCGCGGAGGAAGTGCAAAAGATTTATATCGGGGAAGGCGCGTCTATCGCCGATAAGCATATTGAGGTTATCGTGCGCAAAATGTTTTCGCGCGTGAGGGTGAAGGACCCGGGAGACAGTATCCTTATCGCCGGAGACATTATTGAAAAACAGACATTTCAGCAGGCGAACCGCTTGCTGGAAGAGGGAAAAGAGAAGGCGACTGCCGCGCAGGTGCTATTGGGCATCACGCGTATCGCGCTCACCACCGAGTCATTCCTTTCCGCCGCGTCTTTTCAGGAGACGACCCGCGTGCTTATCAATGCCGCCATACAAGGCAAAGAGGACCGTCTGCGCGGATTGAAAGAAAATGTCATCATCGGCAAACTCATTCCCGCCGGAACGGGATACCACCAGGATAAAACTCAAAACTAAAAAATCAAAATGACAATGCAAAATGTAAAAATCAGTTTCGCCTTCGGCGAAACACCGCAATTTTGCGCTTTGAATTTTGCATTTTGATTTTTCTCAATGTCCCTCCCGTCCTAAGATAACAGGGATTGTTTTTAAGACGATATCCAAATCCATAATAAGTCCTCGGTTTTTAATATAGTACAAATCGTATTGCAGTTTCTCAAGCGTGTCTTTTACCGACGCGCCGCCTTGCGGTTCGTGCACTTGCGCCCACCCGGTAAGACCGGGGCGGACAAGCAGTCGCATGCGGTAATGCGGCACTTCTTGTTCAAGCCCTGCCGTGAATTCAGGCCGTTCAGGCCTTGGGCCGATAAAACTCATGTCGCCCCGCACTATATTCCAAAGCTGGGGGAGTTCGTCAATGCGCATGCCTCTGATGAATTTCCCCACCCGCGTTATTCGCGCGTCTTTGCGCGCGGTCCATTTCACGCCGTCCGTTTCCGCGTTTTCAATCATTGTTCTGAATTTGAGCAATTTGAATACGGCGCCGTTTTTTCCGACTCTTGTTTGCGTGTAAAATATGTTTCCTTTGCTGTCGGCGCGGATTGCCGCCGCGATGAAAGGAAGAAAGGGCAGGCACGCCGCGATGCCGATGATTGAACCGATGATATCAAGAAATCGTTTTTCCGCGTCAAACGCGTTTTTCTCGCGTTCAATAAGATTTTCAAGAAACCATGCCGCGCCGATAATGGATACGGGAATTTTTCCGGTAAGGTGCGCGAAAAAAGCGGGGAGATCCACTATAGCTACCCCAAGCGGAACCAGCGCGTAGAGCGCTTCCGAGATGTTGTGTGACGGAAACGCATTGTGCGCGTATAGTATGGTTGCCGCTTTATAATGCAACACTTTTTCTTTCAAATGCGCCAACTCTTCGGGTTGGGATATTATTTCCGCAACACAATAGCCAAGCGCGGGGCGTTTCTGCGTAATGCGCACTACGTCATCCATCTCTTTATTTGAACCGATGCATATGATAGTATGCAAAAGCCGGCGGGAACGCATTGCGCGCGCAATGCCGTATCGCCATGCGGCGAAAAGGATGAAAAAGAAAAATGCGGTAAGCGCCAGGTTCGTTTTAGGGGTGATGCCGAAAGAGGGGATAAGATAAAAAAGAATCGCGGCTGAAATCGTTGCCGCGCTTATCGCTTTGAATGCGGTTATCCAAAATTCAAGCGCCCGATGCTTGAGCTCTTTTTCGTACAGACCTGCGCTGTATAAAATCAGTATCCATAGCGCGAAAGCAACGCTAAAAGGATACAGATGGTCGTAAAAAATCTGCGCGGTAAACAGATGCCGATATCGTACTGCAAGCGCGATCCAAAGCGAAAAGTACAGGAGTGAAACATCTCCCGCACAGAGCACAATTTTTTTTATTCGTTGCGCGACGGTATTCATTTTATTATCATACCATATTTTAGTTTTTTTGCATATACTATCCAATCTTCAGAAGTATCCCATCTTCAGAAGTCCGACTTCTGAAGATGGCTTTTGATAAACAAAGATGAATAAATATACCGTAAAACTTGCCGCGTTTGAGGGGCCGCTGGATCTTCTTTTGGAGCTTATAGAAAGAGATGAGCTTGCCATCTCCGATGTTTCTTTGGCGCGCATTACTGATGAATTTTTGGGATATCTTTCGCGATTTCAGGGAGCGGAGCCGGCGCACTTGGCTGATTTTCTTGTGGTGGCCGCGAAGCTTATTCTTATCAAATCAAAAACACTCCTTCCTTCTTTTGAGGTAAGCAAAGAAGAAGAGGCTGATATTGTTCAGTTAAAAGAAAAGCTCAAGCGTTATCAAAAAGTCCGCCAAGCCGCGCGCGCCATTGCCCTGCTAATTCGCCGCAAAGAGAGCGCGTACCATAGATTTTCTTCGCTGAAATTCGTGCCGGTGTTTCTGCCGCCCGAAGGAGTGACCAAAGAAACGCTGAAAACATATTTTACGGGTATTCTGCAGGCAAAGGAAGTTGAAATGGAAAAATATGAATTGCGGGAGACGGGTTTGACGATATCTTTTGAAGAGAAGATACGGCATATACGAGCGCGGCTTACGGAGAATCTTGAACAAAGTTTTTCCGCGATGTATGATTTGAATGAGAAGATGCATATTATCATTTCATTTCTTGCTGTGTTAGAACTGGTAAAACAATCCTTTTTAAAGGTGGAGCAGGCGGATATGTTTGGAGAAATGCGAATTATAAAACTTGAATCATAAAATGTGCAATATGGATTTGAAATCAAAAATTGAATCGGTATTATTCGTATCGGGAGACGCTCTGCATATAAAAAAATTGCGGCAGATTTTTTCCGATGCGAAAGAAGAAGAAGTGGAGGATGCGGTTTCCGCTCTTCAGGAATCATATAAGAGCCGCGGCGTGCGCGTGATAAGAAAAGATGAAAAAATACAAATGGTAAGCGCGCCGGAAAATAGCGCATTAGTTGCCTTGCTGGTGAAATCATCAATCGCCGAGGAATTGACTCCCGCCGCGATTGAAACGCTTGCATGCGTTGCGTACCGCGAGCCGATTACGAAAGAAGAGATTGACGATTTGCGCGGTGTGAATTCTGTTTTCTCCCTGCGCGCGCTTGCCATTCGCGGCCTTATAGAGAAAACAAAAGACGGCGCGTATCAAGTGACCATTGATTTTTTAAAGAAACTGGGAATAGAGAACATAACCGATTTACCCGAATATGAAACAATTGGCAAATTATATACGGTCGGCGGTGGAGCGGCTTGATGTCGCCTCGCTCAATAGGATACGATTTATTTCTATCGCATTGAGCGTGCTGGGATTCGGCGTTTTTTTG
>CAZRNH010000036.1:3362-6970 GCA_964601445.1 uncultured Candidatus Saccharibacteria bacterium | reverse complement strand
AAAGACATCTGACTCAAAAAGAATTTGAAAAAATATTTGAAGAATTTTCGTTGCAGAGAAATTGGAAAGTGTATCAAAAACGCGCCAGAAATATTATGGCGACTTATGATGAAGAATTAAGAAATATCAAACATCCGAAATTGATTGATTATAAAAAAGAATTCAGCCAAGAGGATATTCAAAAATTAATCGGCAAGGAAAAATAATATGCCAATTAACAATAATTCCGGCGAGATAATTATTTATAAGGGCGCGGATGGGGCGCCTAATATTGAGGTGCGTATGCAGGGCGAGACGGTGTGGCTTTCGCAGAAGCAAATGGCGGAGCTTTTTTATTGTTCTGTGGATAATGTCGGATTGCACTTAAAAAACATTTACCTTGAAGGAGAATTATCGGAAAATTCAACCTCCGAGGATTCCTCGGCAATTCAAATTGAGGGCGGGAGGCGCGTAGAAATAGGTGTCAGGCGCCTTAATTCATAAAAAGGTTAAAAAACAAAATGAACAAAGATAATCAAAAAAATTCATCACTCCAAATATTTAACAACTTTGTTATTTTTCAAACGGAAAACGGCAAGGTTAATATAAATGTCTTTTTTAAGGACGACACCCTGTGGCTCACGCAAAAGAAAATGGGGGAATTGTTTGAGGTTAATGTTCCCGCCATATCAAAACATTTGGACAACATTTATGGGGATGGGGAATTAAACAAAGAGGCAACTGTTTCCATTTTGGAAACAGTTCAAGATGAGGGTGAGCGAAAAGTAAATAGAAAGGTTGAATATTTCAATCTCAACGCTATTTTAGCCGTCGGTTATCGCGTTAATTCGCACAGGGCAATCGAGTTTCGAAAATGGGCGTCTAAAGTGCTTCATGAATATGTGATCAAGGGCTTTGCGATGGACGATGAAAGACTGAAGCAAATCAAGCATTTTGGCAAAGACTACTTCGATGAAATGCTTGAGCGAATTCGTGAAATTCGCATGAGTGAACGCCGGCTTTATCAAAAGATAACCGATATTTATGCGCTTTCTGCTGATTATGACAATCAAGCGGATATTACCGAACAATTTTTTGCCAGCGTACAAAATAAACTTCATTGGGCAATAACAGGAAAAACCGCCGCTGAAATTATTTACAGTAAAGCCGATCATAAAAAAGTTTTTATGGGGATGAAAACTTGGAAAAACGCGCCGCATGGAAAAATTCTTAAAAGCGATGCGGTAATTGCAAAAAATTATTTAAACGAAGCGCATATAAAGAGACTGGAGCAGATCGTTTCTTCTTATTTGGATTTGGCGGAAACTCGGGCGCGAAATAGTCAAGTTATGAATATGAAAGATTGGGATTTGTTTTTACAACAATTTTTGAAACTTTCCAATACGCCGATACTTGCCAATCTTGGTAAAATTTCTATGCTTGAAGCTAAGCTTAAGGCTGAAGCGGAATATGACAAGTTTCGGATTATTCAAGATAAATTTTTTGAATCCGATTTTGATCGCGAAGTTAAAAAATTATTGGATACTAAGAAAAAGAACAAATAATATGAGAACCTCTATGCGAAAACCAATTATTGATGCTGAAGCATTTATGAAATTCTTTGAAGAAACTACGGGCGTAAAGTTTGTGGATGCTGAAACAGGTCAGATAGCTCTTGATATTCTTGCCAAGCAAAAGAGCGGAAATAAGTCAGATTATGATCTGTGGCTTGAAAAACAAGATGAGGAAACAAAAAAAGCACACAAAATGGGAGAATTTTAGAAAAATTGGAAAGTGAGTATAAAAAGTGATAGTATTTAAAACCTATGAAAACAACTTTGAAAACTAACATCGCCGTCAAAGATATTTGCGAAGGGTTCGTCTATAACGAACTGGAGGGCAAGGGGTTGTTCGGATTGTCCGGCAAGCTCACCATTCAGCCGGAGTATCAGCGAAATTATATTTACGCCGAAGAAGGAAAGGAGGCGGCCGTGATTGAATCAATTCTCAAGGGATATCCTCTTGGATTGATCTATTTTCATAAAGCGGGCGCCGATAGCTTTGAGGTCTTAGATGGACAACAACGGATTACCAGTATCGGGCGTTTTGTGAATGATAAATTCGCTATCAAGGACGCAAACGGGATGCAACAAAATTTTAGCGGCATGGCAAAAGACAAGAAAACTAAGATTTGGGAAACGAAACTGCTCATTTACGAATGCGAAGGGGAGGAAAGCGAGATAAAAGATTGGTTTAAAACGATTAATATTGCCGGAATCCCGCTTAGGAATCAGGAATTGCTTAACGCGGTGTATTCCGGGTCGTTTGTGACATTGGCAAGAGAGGAGTTTAGCAATCGTCAAAACGCGAATATCCAGAAATGGAGCGCGTATATATCAGGCAGCGCTAACCGCCAGGACTTTTTGGAACGGGCGCTTGAATGGGTAAGCAAGGGAAATATTGAGGGATATATGACTAGTCGCCGCAAAGAAAAAAACATCACTGAACTTAAAAAATATTTTAACAGCGTGATTGATTGGGTTTCCAGCGTATTTGCCGATGTAGAAAACGAGATGCGCGGGCTTGAGTGGGGGCGACTGTACGAGCAATACCATAAAAAAGCGTATGACCCGAAGAAGGTTTCCAAAGAGGTGCGTAAGCTCTACGGCGATCCGTATATCAAAAATCGCAAAGGTATTTTTGAATATATTCTCGGCGGTTTGGTTGACACAAAATTGATCGAGGTGCGCGTGTTTGACGAAGCGACGAAGAAATCGGTTTACGCGATACAGACCGCTAAAGCAGAAAAGAAAGGCGAATCAAATTGCCCGCATTGCGCTATCGGACATGATGCCAACAAGAAAAAGATTTGGAATTTGATCGAAATGGATGCTGACCATGTATCAGCGTGGAGCAAGGGTGGCAAAACAACTGCCAAAAATTGTGAGATGTTGTGTAAAACACATAATCGAGTGAAAGGGAATCGGTAAGAAAGCGACTTGGAAACCCGGTTTCCAATAAAAAATTGCGCAAACGCACGCATAGACATTTCTTTTTACGCGTGATATTTTGAGATAATATGGATCAGGAACATATCCGGAATTTTTGTATTATCGCGCATATTGACCATGGTAAATCAACGCTCGCGGACCGTTTTTTGGAACTGACCGGCACGGTGGAAAAACGCAAGATGCAGGAGCAGATGTTGGACACTATGTCTATTGAGCGCGAGCGGGGTATCACCATTAAAATGCAGCCCGTGAGGATGATTTATGAATTAGGAATTAAGAATAAGGAATCTGAAATCAGCCGCAATTCATCATTCATTATTCATCATTCACAAAATTCAAAACAAAAATTTGTTTTGAATTTGATAGATACTCCCGGCCATGTGGATTTCGGTTACGAGGTGTCCCGTTCGCTTGCGGCAGTTGAGGGAGCTATTTTACTTGTAGACGCGACCAAAGGCGTGCAGGCGCAGACGCTCGCCAATCTGGAGCAGGCGCTTGCGCAGGGATTGCGCATTATTCCCGCGGTCAATAAAATAGATTTACAAAACGCGCGGACTGCCGAAACAAAAGAAGAGATTGCAAAATATGTAAACACCCCAGTCACCATTTTATACGATA
>CAZRNH010000036.1:1000-3352 GCA_964601445.1 uncultured Candidatus Saccharibacteria bacterium | reverse complement strand
TTGCAAAATTGCTTGGCATTGAAGAAAGCGAGATACTCGCCATCTCCGGCAAAACAGGGGAAGGCGTGCGGGAGCTTCTTTCGCGGGTGGTGGCGCTCGTTCCCGCGCCCAAAGGAGATGCTTCGCGGCCGCTCAAAGCGCTTATCTTTGATTCTTCTTATGATGCGTATAAGGGAGTGATAGCGAATATTCGCGTGGTGGATGGATTGGTGCACTCACACGATAAAGTGAGTTTTGCGGGAGGGCAGGCAATTGCCGAAGTATTGGAAACGGGAGTATTCAAGCCGCACTTTGAGCAATCCGCAGGCCTTTCTGCGGGAGAAATCGGCTATATCGCCACCGGATTAAAGGAAATTCAGAAAGTGCGCGTTGGGGATACAGTTACATTGCAGGGAAGTACGGTTGTCGCATTGGCGGGATATAAAGAGCCGCAAAGAGTGGTGTTCGCGAGTTTTTTTCCGCAGGATGCGGATGATTTTGATACGCTTCGCGATGCATTAGGCAAGTTGAAACTGAATGACGCGTCATTCAATTTTGAACCGGAGCAGTCAGACGCGCTCGGACGCGGTTTTCGGTGCGGATTTTTAGGTGTTTTGCATATGGACATTATTAGAGAGCGGCTTTTACGCGAATACGGTATTGTTCCGCTCATTACCGTTCCTTCCGTATCGTATAAAATTACCATGCGTAACGGCGAAGAACGGATAGTGTACTCGCCAAGCCAGATAGATGCCGCGGGGCAGGTTGCCCAAATTGCCGAACCGTTTGCGCGGCTTGAGATTGTCACCGATACGGTGTATTTAGGCGCGGTTATGAAATTGTTGGATGAATCCCGCGGCGTGTACCAAGAAACGGAATATGTGACGGCTCAAAAAGTGCGCTTGCATTATAGCGCGCCGCTTGCCGAAATCATCGTTGATTTTTATGATCGGCTTAAGTCGGCGACTTCCGGCTATGCGTCGTTAAGTTACGCGGTGAGCGGATTCACGGCAGGAGATTTGGCGCGGATGGATATTATGGTTGCGGGCGAGATAATGGAACCGTTCGCGCAGATAGTGCCGCGCGCGCAGGCGGAAAAGCGGGGACGCGCGCTGGTAGAAAAATTAAAGGCGGTTTTGCCGCGCCAGCTATTTGCGGTGTCTTTGCAGGCGGCAATCGGCGGCAAAATAATCGCGCGCGAGGATATGCCCGCCATGCGAAAAGATGTAACGGGGTATCTGTACGGCGGCGACTATACGCGCAAAAAGAAACTGCTTGAAAAACAGAAGAAAGGAAAAGAGCGCATGAAAGCGTCGGGCAGAGTAAATATCCCGCCGGAAGTATATTTCAAAGTGTTGCAAAAATAGCGGGAGGACGCCCTGCGCAGAGGGGATTATCTCCCCAGCAAAAGCGGAAGAATGGTAAACGCTATCATAGAAAGCGCAATCACGATAATTGACGCCTTCCATATTATTTTTACTATTTTTTTCGGTTTTAACATAAGCATATTATTAGCATATTATTATGATTCGTCCGCGCAAGAGCCGCAATGCGTTCCGTGTTTTTCTTTCAAGAGTATTTTTTGCCGCGCTTATTGCGATTGCGGGTTTTTTATCGTATAAAGTATATATCGTCTCTTATGAAAAATACCAAATAAACAAACAAATTTCAAATCTTGACGCCCAGTTGCGCGCATTGGCGCAAAAAAGCGAAGGTCTGAAATTATTGGTAGCGCGCCTGCATAATAAAGATGTGATAGAAAAAGAGGCGCGAAAAAAGCTTAATCTGGTGAAAGAAGGCGAAAAAACAGTCATTATTACCGATAAAAATAAACGGCAAAAAACTGCCGCGCCTCTCACGGTAAAAATCGCATCTTCTTCAGATTGGCTGGTGAATCCACGAAAGTGGTTTGAGGTGTTATTTCCCGAACAGCAGTATTCTAAAGAAAAATAAGATGCGAGCGGGTGTAGTATAGTGGCAATATGCGACCTTCCTTCACCCCCACACCAAATATGCGAGAGTAGTTCAGTGGCAGAATGGTTCCTTCCCAAGGAACAGATGGGGGTTCGATTCCCCTCTCTCGCTTAGTAATTTGGTGTGGGGGCAAGAGGTTGAGACGCGGGTTCAATTCCCGCTATCCGTACCATTTATAATTTTGAATATAACACATATTATAGTATGGAAATGGGAGAAAAGGGAGTTTCATGATTCAAAGTAAATAAGGTTCCCGCATCGTTTCATAGCCCCGCGCAATGCAAGATGAGTCCAATCCGCATTAGCTCATAGAACCTGTCTCAATAATACCTCCAAGTCGCGTTGCGGGCAATTTTCTTTCAGAGCGAGGCGCGACGAGGAAGCGGCAGTTTACCCTGC
>CAZRNH010000036.1:0-990 GCA_964601445.1 uncultured Candidatus Saccharibacteria bacterium | reverse complement strand
AACGAAGCGATGGGAGAAAATTGCCGCAACCCTGCGGGATACGGTCATTTTGCGCCGGATACCGCGTCGCTCCTCCTTGAAGTAGCGTCAACTACTCCTGCGTCGTCTCTCCTTGTCCCGGCACAAAATGGCTCGTATCGCGACTGGAGTTATTATTGAGATAGGTTCTAGAAAATATCATCCCTATCCACTGTTTTGAGATAGGTTCTGATATGTACTAAAAGCATCGCATAGAGTATACTTATCTGATGGAAACACAAAACAACCTCATGACAGCGCAGGTGCTTGTGGTAGAAGATGACACGCCTATTCGACAGGCGATTATGTTTAAGCTTCGCCAAGAAGGAATTTCAGCGCATGAAGCACAAAACGGCGAAGAAGCGCTTGCGCGTTTAAAAAGCGGACAGTATCGCATTATGTTACTTGACTTGCTTTTGCCGGGGAAAGACGGGTTTGCGGTTTTGGAAGAGATAAAAGCGGGGCAACTTTTTCCGCTTTCAGATATTATTATTTTTTCCAATTTAAGTATCAGGGGAGAAATAGAAAAAATACAAGCGCTTGGAGTGAAAGATTTTTTTATAAAATCAGAGACCACTATTAATGGAGTCGTGCAGAAAATAAAAGAACGCCTTTAGGTGGCGTTGTTTTTTCGCGCTATCTCGTTATACCTTTTCAACTACAATAAGATTAGTTGCGCCGGTCGCGCCGAAAGGAACGCCGGCGCTTACCACAAATAAATCTCCTTTCTTAAGAGGATATATCGTATTATTGCCGGCGATGCGCTTTGCTTCTTTTAATAATCCGTCAAATGTCCGTATGGTCTTTACCAAAATAGCCGATACGCCCCATGAAAAATTCAATGCGCGCACCGTTTCGGGATGCGGGGAGAGAGCAATAATGGGCTGGTTCGGTTTATGCTTGGCGATTCTCCGCGCGGTCGCGCCGCTTTCCGTAAAAGCGATAATAAGCCGCGCCTGCGTATGACCTGTC
>CAZRNH010000035.1:0-7248 GCA_964601445.1 uncultured Candidatus Saccharibacteria bacterium | reverse complement strand
AAAATCAAAATTGCGGAGTGAACATTTTTACAAAGAAAAATGTTCACGATTTCTTGATGTTACATTTCAAGTTGCTTTCCTCCCGCTTGTGCGCGCAGACCTCCCCGAAGGGGGGATGCCTCTATGGGGAGGCACACAGGAAATATCGTTTCGCAATGCAAAGATATTATTATTGTACCATGCCCCCATTATTGCATAAAGTAACGCGTTTTGTTACTATGTAAAAATGACATTTGAGCAATTTTTCGGGTCTGAAATAAAAGTGCGGCTGATGAAGTTTTTTTTAGTGAATCACAGCAGGTTTTTTCAGGCGCAAGATATCGCGCAACGGCTCGGCATTGGGCTCGGCGCGGTAAAGGCCCATTTGAAAGATTTGCGAAAAGACGGATTTTTAAAATCGCGTTCCGCGCGGTCTTTTTCGGTGAGCTACCGCTTTCCGTATTTAAACGAACTGAAAGCGCTTTGCCTGAAGTTTCCTCCCGTGTCCGAGGCATGGCTGACGCAAGAGATAAGAAAAATGAAACGGGTGAAGCTTTTTCTTATTGCGGGTTCTTTGATAGATGCGCAAAAAGCGCGGGTGGAGGTGCTTGTCGTCGGCGACCGCATTCGTGAAAAGACCGTTGAAAAATTCATGCGGGAAATGGAAGCGCAGGCGGCGAGGGAATTGCGCTATAGGCTTCTGACGACGCAGGAATTTTTATACCGCAAAAAAATGTTTGACCGTTTCGTGCTGGATGCGCTGGAATTCCCGCACCGTTTACTGGTAAATAAACTGAAAGTTTAATCTCGCAATCCCATAACCGGCTCAACTCGCATTGTTGACATTTACTCCTTTTAAATTTGCGCGCTTAGCTCAGTGGCAGAGCGTTCGTTCATCCCGTTACAAATCACATACGCACCTTTAGCTCAGTGGCAGAGCGTTCGCTTCACACGCGAAAGGCCGTAGGTTCAATCCCTACAAGGTGCACCAATTCATGCTGTTTATGCGTATCGTGCCGTCATTTTTCTTATTTCTTCCGCGACCACAATTGAAAAAGCAACTGCGGTGATAAGCAACCAATCATACCACCCCAGCGGGACCGTTTTTAGGATATATTGCATAAATGGCGCGTACACCGCCATAAGGTGAAGACCGATAATAGCAAGCGTCGCGCTTACCAAATAGGGATTGCTGAATGGGTTAGTGGCGAATAGAGATCTATCTTCGGAGCGGCAGTTCCACGCGTTAAACCACTGAAACACGGCGAGCGCGGTAAGCGCGACCGTCATCGCTTTCGGAAGGTCGTAAGGGAAATATTCTTTAAAAAGGAACAGGGTTCCGGTCATCATGGGAATTGCCATGATGCACATTCGTTTCAGCATAAGCCGGTCAACAAGATATTTTTTCGGCCGTTCAAATGATTTTTTTAATACATTTTTTTCTTTCGGCTCCATTGTAAGCGCCACATCAAGAAAGCCGTCAGTTACCAGATTCAGCCATAAAATTTGCGCGGCGAGAATAGGAAGAGGGTATCCAAGAAAAATCGCTCCGCCTATAACAAGCACCTCCCCGATACTCGTGGAAAAAAGATACAAAATAACCCTTTTGATTGTTTTATAAATATTTCTTCCTTCTTCTATGGCTGATACGATGCTGGTAAAATTATCGTCAAGCAAGACGATGTCGGACGCCTCTTTTGCCACTTCCGTCCCTATTTTTCCCATCGCAATGCCGAGATCGGCCGCTACAAGCGATGGCGCGTCATTAATGCCGTCGCCCGTCATGGCGATAATTTCTCCTTTGCGTTTATAGGCCTCAATAATGCGTAGTTTATCGTCGGGAGTAACGCGGGTGAATACGGTCGTTCGTGAAAGCGCGGCGGCAAGTTCGCTGTCTGAAAGTATTTCCATATCATGGCCGGTCAGCACGCCGTCTCCTTCTTTATAAATACCCGCTTCTTTCGCAATTGCCATGGCGGTAATTTTATGGTCGCCGGTAATCAGCACCACTTTTATTCCCGCGTTCTGCGCGGCGGCGATAGCGGCGGGTGTTTCTGCGCGAAGCGCGTCCTGCATTCCGTAAAATCCGACAAAGGTAAGGGGAGGAAGATGGTCGTGCCGTTCAAATTTTTTCCCCTGCGGCAATTGAGCTGTAGCGCACGCGATGACCCGCAATCCGTTCGCGGACATTTGAAACAATATTTCTTCCGCTTTCAAGCGGTCGGCGCGGCTGAACGCGGAGACGCCTTCATTTTTAAATATATGCGTCGCGAAAAGCATCACTGCTTCCGGCGCGCCGACTACCGATATCAATTGAGTATCTCCGACAAGATGAGAAGTGGCGTGATATTTTGTCTGATAACTGAAAGGAATTTCGTTTATTTTCGGCGATTCGTTTTCAAGCGCGGATTTATGAAATCCTATTTTTTGCGCGAACACGGCAAGCGCCGCTTCGGTCGGATCGCCCGCGACACGGAATGTATCTGTTTCTTCAATAAACGCAACACGGGCATTCGCGCACAATGCGGCTATTTTCCCGGCTAAAAGCAGTTCCGGATGGTCAGGCGCGTCAACCGGAAGCCCTTCTTTTTTCACCTCTCCGCTTGATTCGTATCCGGTGCCGGATATGTCAAACATATGTTCTCCCGCGTATAATTTTCTTACGACCATCTCGTTTTTAGTGAGCGTGCCTGTTTTATCAACCGCAATCACGCGCGCCTGTCCGAGCGCTTCCACCGCCTGCAGTCGTTTGACCAGCGCATTGCGTTTTGCCATGCGATGCACTCCGCTGATAAGCACGATGGTAAGCACCACGGGAAGCCCTTCCGGAATAATGGAGACCGTTAAAGAAATTGCGACCGCGAACATTACCGCCGCTGATTTTCCCGCGGCAATTCCCCCAAAAAAAAGCGCCGTGATAATTGCCGCGACGGTTGCCATGATGAGCCGTGAAAGCGCGCGTATATCCGTTTTAAGGGGAATTTCCGAGTCAATAAGGGAAATCTTTTTGCTTATGCCGCCGATCATCGTCTTTACGCCGGTGGCGATGACGATCGCGCGGCCGTTTCCGGCGACTACATAACTGCCTTTAAAAACCATATTTACCTGTTCTGAAACCGGGGTAGACGCAGAGGCGAGTTTTTCGGCGGTTTTATGGACAGAATGGGACTCTCCCGTGAGCGCCGCTTCATCCAGCGAAAGGTTGTATGATTCAATGACGCGCGCGTCCGCGGGGATTTTTTCTCCTTCCTGCAGAATGATTATATCGCCCGGCACGAGCTGGGCATCGGGAATCACCGTTTCTTTTCCATGGCGAAGAACCGTTGCGCTTGTTTCGGTAAATTGTTTGAGCGCGGAAAGCGTATTTCTCGCTTTTCCTTCCTGCAGAGTTCCAATAACAGCGTTTAAAATAAGCACGAAAAAAATAATAAACGCGTCGGTTGTTTGTTTGAGAAAAAGTATGCTTATTCCCGCGGCGGCGCATAAAATAAAAATAAGCGGACTTTGAAATTGTTTTAAGAATATTATAAAAATAGTATCCGATTTCTCTTCGGGAATACGATTTTCGCCTTCTTCTTTGATGCGTTTTTCTATTTCCGCGCGCTGAAGCCCTGCGGCGATATCGGTATGAAGTTTTTTTGCAATTTCTTCTGTAGAAAGCGTATGCCACATAATAATCAGCGGTTATTCGTCAGTTGTTTCTTATATATATCCAGAAGCGCAAAAAGAAGACTTAATATAAACGGGCCTAACAGGAAACCGACGGGGCCGAAAAAAGAAAGCCCGCCAAGCACCGAGAATAAAATCAGGAGCGGATGAATCCGTATGCCGCGCTCAATGAGTTTTGGCGTAAGGAAATTATCTATTAATCCGACTGCGGTTGCGCCCCATATAAGCAATCCGAATCCTGATACGATATTTCCCGTCACAAAAAGATACACAATCGCGGGAAGCGTAATAAGCGTGGTTCCTATAAAAGGAATGAGCGAAGCGATTGCCGCAACTGCGCCCCACAGCGCGCCATTAGGAACGCCAAACGCGTAAAAACCAATACTGACTAATATGCCTTGTATCATGGCGATAAGCAAAGAACCAAGTATTACCGAATGCACCGCGACTTTCAGTTTGCGCAGTATTTCTTTATCATCTTTATCAGGGAGAGGGCTTATTGCGATAAGGATTAATAAAAGTTTCGCGCCGTCTTTAAGAAGGTAATAAAACGCGAGCATGCTTAAGAAGAATCCAAAGACCAGTTGTGTTACGCTGGAAAATACAATCCCGGCATTGCCGACAATCCATCCGAGCGCTTGGCGCAGAAATTGGCTGATATCAAACCGGATGTCCGGATGAATAAGTTGGAGCTTGCTCTGCACCGCGCGCACCGCTCCGTTTAAAAAGAGCGTTCCTTTACCGGCGGAAACGGCAAGATAGAGTTGCCCCGCTTCCTTCGCTACCTGCGCGCCGAAAAGCACAAGCGGAATAAAAATAATCGCAAGCACCGCGCATACCGTAAAAAGCGCCGCGATCGTTTCTGAATTTAGCACGGAACGCATGCGCCGATACAGAGGAGCAAATACCACCGCGAATGTTCCCGCCACCACTAAAATACTAAAAAAGGGGAGGAGCACGAAAAACATAAGCAGGAGCGCTCCCGCAAGCAGTCCGATGAAAAAAAATGTCTGTAATTTCCCTTTACTCATTTTTTAGTGTTATGCTACAATCATACTGATGTAACATATCATTTTCATGGCTAAATTGCAATTTCCGGAAGGATTTTTATGGGGCGCGGCGACTGCATCTCATCAGGTAGAAGGAAATACGCGCAATGACTGGTCGGAATGGGAAAAACAGAATGCGGAACGGCTTGCGCGGGAAGCGGAAAAGAAATTCGGCCATCTCTCGCATTGGGCTGATATAAAAAAACAGGCGCAGAATCCCGCAAATTATATTTCCGGCCGCGCGTGCGATCATTACAACCGTTTTGAAGAGGACTTTGATATCGCCAAATCAACCAGCCACAACGCGCATCGTTTCTCTATTGAATGGTCGCGCATTGAGCCGGAAGAAGGGAAGTGGGATGAAAAAGAAATTGAGCATTATCGGAAAGTGATACAAGCGCTTCGAGCGCGCGGCATAGAGCCGTTTGTAACGCTGTGGCATTGGCCTCTGCCGCTATGGATAGCGGAAAGAGGAGGATGGGCTTGGGAGAAAACTCCGGAATATTTCACGCGGTACGCCGACCGCCTTTCCAAAGAATTCAAAGATGTTCGTTTTTGGCTTACACTCAACGAGCCGAATATTTACGCCGGCCATGTATACATAAAAGCGGCGTGGCCGCACGGGACAAAGAATCCGCTGTTATATTGGCGGGTATTACAGCGGCTTATTTCCGCGCATAAAGGAGCATATAAAGCGATAAAGAAAAACCTTCCATCATCACAGGTTGGCCTTGCTTATAATCAAAGTTATTTTGAAGCATATAAGGGAAGGATCGTGAATCAATTACTCAAAAAAATTGCTGATTGGTTTTGGAATGATTATTTTCTTGAAAAAATTAAAAGTTTCACTGACTTCATCGGATTGAATCATTACCGTCACTCTCGTATCAACTACGGGTTTAACAAAAATGAAAATAAAAAAATATCGGATATGGGCTGGGAACTTTATCCGGAATCAATTTATTATGTTCTTATAAGATTAAAAAAATATTGCCTTCCTATTTATATTACAGAGAATGGACTTGCCGACGCGCGTGATGCGCAACGGGAATGGTTTATCCGCGAGACTTTGAAATATATATATCAAGCGATTGGCGAGGGCGCTGATGTCCGCGGATATTTTTACTGGTCCCTGCTTGATAATTTTGAGTGGGACAAGGGATTTTGGCCGCGGTTCGGGCTGGTGGAAGTGGACTACAAAACGCTTGGACGGAGAATTCGCCCGAGCGCGTTAAAATACGCGGAAATTATCAAATCAAATGCTCTTTTTAAGTAATCCTGCTTTCTACTCCCTACTTTCTATTTTCTGTTTTTTATGAACTGGCTTTTTATCGCAATTGCGGCGCAAATTATTCTTGGTACTTCGGCGGTGTTTGACCGAATGCTTCTGAAACGGGGCGTGTTTGACCCTTTCGTGTATACATTCTGGTTCAGCATGCTCGGTATTTTTTCGGTGCTCTTTCTGCCTTTTGGATTCTTTTTTGCAGATGCGGCAACAATAGCGCATGCGCTTGCGGCGGGCGCGTTTTTCACGCTTGCGATTTTCTATTTGTTTACGCTCCTGCACGCAAGAGAAGCGTTTCCCTCACTGCTTTTAATAGGCGCGCTTACTCCCGTAACCGCTCTTGCCACAAGCTCTTTTTGGCTCGGCAGTCATATCGGATTTGCGGCCGCGGCGGGATTTTTGCTTTTGCTTTCAGGCGGCATCTTTTTCTTTTTCGCCGAAGAAAAACATGTGCGCGCGCGTACGATAAAAATAGCGTCGTCTGCGGCGTTGTGCTTCGGCATTGCCGATGCGCTTACGAAAGGAGTTTTTGAACAAAGCTCGTTCACCACCGGATTTTTTTTGATAAAAATGGGCGGCGTGCTCGCCGCTCTCTTTTTTCTTCTTTCGCCGGCATTGCGCGCGCGCATTTTTTCTTCTTTACGGCCGAGCGGAAAAGAGCATCACTGGTTTTATATATGCAATAGTACGCGGCGCTCGGTTCGGTGCTGGTGAGCGCCGCGATATACTTGGCGCATCCCGCGATGGTGGAAGCGACGCAAGCGCTTAAATACGCGGTTATTTTTCTTACCGCGCGATTTGCGCTGAAAGAGCGCATGGGAAAAGAAAAAATAATAAAAAAGGCGGCGGGAATACTCTGCGTTATTGCGGGATTATTGTGGCTTGCGTTTGCCGAATACGCCCGCGCTATTCCAGTGGATTCCGCTCGCCCAATATCATGGGGAATTACTTTTTCCCAAAAAGCAAGCAGGGATTTCGGATTGGATTGGCGTGAGAATTTTACCGCGATTGCGCTTGACCTTCGTCCTCCCTCCGTCCGGCTTGCGGCATACTGGGATGAAATGGAAATAACGCGCGGCACGCATGATTTTTCCGATACGGATTGGCTGGTGAACGAATCGGCGCGTATTGGCGCGAAGGTAATTCTTGCCATAGGCATGAAAACGCCGCGATGGCGGGAGTGCCATATTCCCGCATGGGCGCAAAATATTTCCGTCAAGGAAAGAGAATCGGCGCTTTTGGCGCATCTTGCCGCGGTTATTTCGC
>CAZRNH010000034.1:0-7281 GCA_964601445.1 uncultured Candidatus Saccharibacteria bacterium | reverse complement strand
AAGCACCGCGCGCGCCTGCACCACTTGCCCGGGATTGCCGCCCGCGGTCAGAAAAAGAAAGCTCGCCCACAGCACCATCAGCACCGCGATGGGCGGCATCAGGGTTCGAGCGAGGAAATCAATAACCCTTGACGCCACGCATTCCACTTTATCCTCGCCTCCCAATAACGGATTTTGGAGTTTATAACAATCCGCCGAACTGGTATCGCATTCCGCGCGCGCGTTAAAATGAAACGCGGAAAACGCGAGCGCTCCCGCCGCTATCAATACAGAAAGGTATATGCCTGTTTTATACATCAAGGTTTTTGACATTTTTTGCGTGCGTTTGGATGAACCGCTTACGCGGTAAGACATCGGACCCCATCAGCACCTCAAATATTTTGTCGGCCTCTTGCGCGTCCGCGACCATCACCTGCTTCATGACGCGCCCTGCGGGATTCATCGTGGTCTCCCACAATTGATCTGGATTCATTTCGCCCAAACCCTTATAGCGCTGAATGGAAACCCCTTTCAGTTTCTCCGCATTTTCTTCGCCCGCTTCTTCTTCGCCTTCGGTCTCATCTGAAACTTTTGCCGCATCCTGCGCCGCGGTTTTAACTTTTGCGTTTTGCGCTTTGAGTTTCTGCATTTGTTCAATAATTTCTTCTTTTTCTTTATCGGTGTAAGCATACTCCACTTTCTTACCCGCCTGCAGGCGATACAGCGGCGGCTGGGCGATATACACATATCCCTTGTCTATAAGCGGACGGAAATAACGGTAAAATAAAGTAAGCAGAAGCGTGCGGATATGCGCGCCGTCCACATCGGCGTCCGTCATGATGATAACGCGATGATATCGCAACCTCGCAATGTCAAATTCATCCGCAATAGCCGTCCCCAGCGCGATAATAAGCGCGCGAATTTCAGAGAACGCCAGCATTTTATCAAGCCGCGCCCGCTCAATGTTTAAAATCTTTCCTTTCAAAGGCAAAATCGCCTGAAATCTCCTGTCGCGGCCTTGTTTTGCGCTATTATGGACAAACACGCCGGACGCCAACGCAAAATTGTGCGTGCCCGGCACCTCAAGGTCATAGACATCCGCTTTTTCATTCAGCTGAATGACGCGCTTGATTTTATGGTTAAAGTTTGAAACTGCCTCCTCCAATTTCTCTCTATCATTCCGGAAAAATCTATCCATAAGGGTGGAAATCTTTATCACGCTCTTATCACGCAGTTTCTTCCTCTCCTCGTTGTATGCCGCCTCATTCAACTCTCCGCGCTTCTCATATACTCTTCGCAACACCGTCAATCCCTTTCGGAGATATGTCTGATCATATGCTTCTTTTCTTTTCTTTCTGAACTCTAGAGTCCACTGCTCTTTTGTTTTCTCTCTACGCCACGCCAAAAGGTTTCCATCCTGCCACTGTTTCTTGGAAAATTCTGAAAACGCTTCTTTCAAATCAGGATGCGCCTCGAAATAGCGCCACACCTGTTCGGCCTGCTTTTTCCTATTTTCTTCCTTACTCCAATACTCGCTTTGCGCTTTCGATAAAATTTCTTTGCTCTTGTGCCGATATGCTTCGTTTGAAACATAAAACTCTATAAACTTTTCACCCATAAATTTCTTATATGCTTCATTCTCCCACTGCTTTTTTGCTCTTTCGCTCAAAGAACGGCGCATCTTCGGAGCAAGCATGGCTTTTCTGATTTTTTCCCGGAACTCCGGCGTCTTACGCAACAACTGCAACTTCTCAAGAACATCGGGGCGGCGGAGCGTCTTTGAAACATTCTGCCGATGCAGTTCGAGATGTTCTTTGTCGGTGAGACGAATAATATTATCCGGATTGTTGTTGCGTTTGTTGAAATCAAGATGATGTCTGTGCGCGCCTCGATTCTCGGCATATTTCCTCTGCGCGAGATTATATCCGTCAGACAGCATATGCGTGAAAATCCACCTGTGATCTCTTGGATCAAACACCATCTCATAACCCTTGATGGTAATGCGTTTGCCTATTTTGGAAAGTTGGCGGCGCAATGGCATAAGCGAATCACCCGCAATAAGATTTTGTGCCTCCCGATAACTGCCGTTCCTTGTCATAAAAAGATGGTCTGGCGTGCACACAATTTCCTCGTCGTTATCCAACACCACACTCACTACTTCTGTTGCTTTTCTTGTTATTCTTGGGTTTTGTATCTCACCAATCGCAATACTGCCATCGTGCGCAATAGTATAACAAAAGTTCTTCTTCCCTTGTTGATGTTCTTGAACTAATTCCTTAAAAGTAATATTTCTGCCGTCAGTTAATGCTATTTCTGTATCACCGTCAAAACAACCTCCGGCCGAATCTCCTTCCACTATATATATTTCCGACTCTTCGGGGCGGCGCGAAGAGCAATCGGCGAGTTTTCCGGGCAACGCAAGCCCCTCTAAAATGCCTTTACGCAAAACCGTCTCGCGGGCGGCTTTGGCGGCTTTGCGCGCTTTCTGCGAAAGGATGCATCGCTCCACTATTTTGCGCGCGTCCTGCGGATGCTCTTCAAGAAAATCTGAAAGCGCGTCCCCCGTCACCGCTTCCGCCGCCGTTCTTCCTTCGGGCGAGCCGAGCTTGCCCTTGGTCTGTCCTTCAAACTGCGGGTCGGGAAGTTTCACAGAAATAATCATCGTAAGCCCTTCGCGCACATCCTCTCCCGACAAATTGTCATCGGATTCTTTCAAAAGCCCGTTCTTTCGGGCGTACTCGTTCAGCACTCTGGTCAGCGCGGAACGAAAACCGGTTAAATGCATTCCTCCTTCCGCCGTATGGATGTTGTTGGCAAAACTCATTTCGCGGGTAGCGATGTCGGCGGTATACTGCAATGCCACCTCAACAAACATCTTCTCATGTTCTTTTTCCGTATAAAAAACAGCGTCGTGAAGGACCTCCAAATCCTTATTGATATATCTAACTAATGACAAGAGTCCTCCTTCAAAATAAAAAGAATGGGTCGGCACGGGAAGGCGTAGTTCATCCAGATAAAACACCGAGGCGTCTATTTTTTCTTTGTACTCCCGCGCGTCTATGATGCGCACCTTCATGCCTTTCACCAGATACGCCTGCTGGCGATGATGGTCTTTTATTTTCTGAATATCAAATTCCGTGGTGATGGTAAAAATCTGGGGGTCGGCGATAAAAGAAATAATGGTGCCGTGCCGTTTTGACGCGCCGATTTTCTTCACTTTTGCGCGTGGCTTTCCGCGGTCGTATTCCTGCGCATATACGCCGCCGTCCTGATGCACTTCCGCGCGCAACCATACCGAAAGCGCGTTTACCACCGAGGCGCCCACGCCGTGCAGGCCGCCTGAAATCTTATACGCGTCGCCGTTAAATTTGCCGCCCGCGTGAAGGGTGGTCAGCGCGGTCTCAAGCGCGGATACTTTCGTTTTTGGATGAATGCCAACGGGAATGCCGCGGCCGTCGTCAGCCACGCGCACTATATTTCCGGGAAGCAACGCCACTTCAATCTCGGCGGCAAAACCGCCCATCGCCTCATCGCGGGAATTGTCAAAAATTTCCCACACCAAATGATGGAGCCCTTCCGGACCGGTTGAACCGATGTACATTCCCGGCCTTTTTCTGACCGGTTCAAGCCCTTCCAATACATAAATATCCTCAGCGCTATACCGAGGATTTTTATTTGTTTTTGCCATACTTGTTGAAATTTTCAAGCTCATTTTGTAGTGAAGAAAATTTCATTACAAATATGAGCATCCCGTCCTTTGCGTAAAGCATAATAGTCCTATTCTATAACACCAAAGGACGGGATAATCCTTTATGACTCGTTACTATATACAAATTGTAGCAAAATTAAGGGCGCGTGTCCACCATAAAAAATAAAAAGGCGGGAACATATTGCGTTCCCGCCTTACCATGCCTTACCCTTTGCTTCTCTATCTTAATTCCGCGTGAAATTGCAGTGCGGTTTCTTCGTATATTTTTTTCTGGATTGAGTCAACTTCGCTTGCAAGCAATGTCCTGTCGTTACTGCGGTATATAATGCGGTAAGTATAGCTTATTTTATGCGCGCCGAATTTTTCAGGATTTTCGTACTTGTCAATAAGTTTCACCTCCTCAACCAGTTCGCCGCCGATATCGCGGATAAGATCAAAATAGTTATTGGGAATAAAATCAGCGGAAACCACAAACGAAATGTCCCGCGTAATCGGCGGATACTTGCTTACGGGAATATAGGTGTGGCCGAGTTTGAGCTGTTTTTTAATCCGCGGGTCATCGGACCAAAGTAAACGAATATCAGGAAGCGCCATGCTGATAATCGCGAGCCGCTCAAGGCCAAAGCCAAATGCCCACCCATTGTACGCTTCAGGGTCAACACCAAGATTTTTTAACACCACAGGACGCACCACGCCGGAACCTAACACCTCAACCCATCTGCCGTTTACTTCCACCTCCATTTCCAAACTGGGCTCCGTGTACGGAAAATCGTCGGGGTTTATTCTATAGTTGATATCCTTCCCGAAAATAGCATGGGCAATTTCAATCAATACCGCCTTTAAGTCGTCAATGGTGATGACTTTCTGCGATTTCGGCGTCAGATACCATCCGTCCACTTGATGGAAGATATTCATGTGATTACGGTCTATCTCGTCCTTGCGATACACCTTGCCGTAAGAGAGTGAGCCGACAGACAGCTTGTTCTTCATCTTTTCTTTAACCGCTTCTTGATTCAAGTAGTAATACCACATAACCGTAGTATGCGTTCTTAAGATATGATCCTTGTCCGCAAAATAGGTGTCCGAAGGTTTTCGCGCGGGATGATCGGGCGAGAAATTAAACAGATCAAAACTTATATCTGCCCGGACTATTTCCGGCGCCTCCACCTCGTCAAAATGCGAAAACCGCTCACTATTTTTGATGCGCGAAACAAGCTCGGATAACGGGCTTGCGGGATCGCGCGATAAATCGGGAAGCCCGAGAAAACGAATGAGCCGTTTTGACTCGGCGTCGTTTCTTTGCGCGAGCGCTTCTCTGCATTTTTGCTCTTGCGGAGATTGCGCTATTTTATAATAATTTTTTTCCGAACGCATAGTGTTTATTTTTATTATCGCCGCGCGCTTCTCCATTCAAAAAATACAAGCGCTGCGCATAAAATTATAAAAGCATAAAGCGAGAAGAGGCGCATATGCAAAAGAAAAATGCTGGCGGCAACCAGTAAAGTCAGCAGAGTGACCCTTCGCGCAAGCGCGCCTGTAACAAAGCGTTTCTTCCTCCTGAAAATAAAATATCCCAGAAGAAAAAAGAAAGTCCACAACCATGCGGCTGCGCTTGCGTAGAAAAGAAGAAATCCGCTGAAATTCAGATAGGCCGGATTCACCAGAAAGAGAAAAAATACCAAAGAACATAATGAAAGCAAAAAAAATACCCCTGCCAGAATCAGTATGCCGTGCCGCATGACCTCTATAATAACGCATCTTTTAGAGCAACGCAAATAAAAAAATCCCCGACGCTTTGCATCGGGGATTCGCGGAAATTCCGCCAAACTAATCAAGAATTTTTTTTGCTTCTTGAAGGGCTCCTTCTATATCTTCAAGAATTTTTTTAGTGTCGTCTGAAAGAGCGCTTATACATTCAGGCGGCTCGGGAATCAATACGGCGATTGCCTCGCGCATCTTGTGAATATGCTCGGCGCAGGTAGCGGGAAAAAAATCTTTTCTCGTTCTATCTCCGAGAATGCTTGCCAGATTCTCCGCAAGCGCCTCCAATTCTTCCACCCGCGACTTTATTCCCGAAATACTGCGGTCTCCTTTTAACTCTTCTAAAAGATGAGAGTGGCATATTGGACCGCAAGTGAACCCGTCCTGCGAGTGCCACATGGATATGCCATTGCATACCGTGCAATGCGAAAGCGCCGATAATGGTTGCGCAGTTTCAAGTTTTGTCCTAATTTCTTCTAACTGCGTCCTTTCTTCTAAAGTTAACGGATTATCTTCTAAATCCAAAATGGCTTCTTTTTTCGCCCCTTCAGTCATTTCTCTCCTCCTTTTGTGAAAGTACCGTATTCCTTTTGTTTAAAACATGTCGTCTGCGGGCCCGACCGGATTTGAACCGGCGATTTCCTCCGTGACAGGGAGGCGCCATAGACCAGACTAGACCACGGGCCCGCGAACGACACGTTTAAAGAATATGAATATTTCTAAAGAGCAAACCAACCAAAGGATAAACTTTCCTTTACTGATAAGCAAGCCCGTCCCGATTGCTATCGGGACGATTTCCTCCGTGACAGGGAGGCGCCATAGACCAGACTAGACCACGGGCCCATATAAAAAATCAAAACTTTGGTAGTCGCCTAAGGCGACTGATTATACATCGTTTTGCAAAGCAAAACTCAATGATTTTGCACTTTGATTTTTGCGTTTTGATTTTTTATGGTACCAGCGGCAGGAATCGGACCTGCGACCTAGCGCTTATGAAACGCTCGCTCTGCCATTGAGCTACGCTGGCCAATCCATGAAACTTGAGATGTATTCACAAAATTTCGCTCTGCTCGCTTTTGTTCCGGGGGTGGGATTTTTTCTCCTCCAGAATGTGCAGGCACATTCTTCCTCCGAAACCGGGCACTCTCGCTTTCTCTGCCTAAAGGCAGCGCGAGAGTTGCCTTCAAATCCCCCCTCCTCACAAAATTTCGCTCTGCTCGCTTTTGTTCCGGGGGTGGGATTTGAACCCACGACCTGCGGCTTATGAGACCGCCGAGCTACCAGGCTGCTCCACCCCGGGATAAATTAAATCCTCAATGTAAAGAATATATACCGTAAACATAAAGATAACAACCCGCGACCTCTCCGACTTGCGAGTCGGAGCGAGCTACCAGGCTGCTCCACCCCGGGATAAATTAAATCCTCAATGTACTTCTTGGATTTCTTATTTTTAATCTCTAATTCTCTTTGTATTGCTTCTCTCTTATGAGAAAACACCTCTGTATACACAACATCCCATGGCTTATCTCTCCTTGTAAATACCGACCGCCCTTCATTATGCCTTTTCAATCTTTCTTTTATATCACTGGTATATCCCACATAATACCTATTGGCATTTTTACTGTAAAGAATATATACCGTAAACATAAAGATAACAACCCGCGACCTCTCCGACTTGCGAGTCGGAGCGAGCTACCAGGCTGCTCCACCCCGGGATAAATTAAATCCTCAATGTACTTCTTGGATTTCTTATTTTTAATCTCTCATCTAAAGTATCAAAGATAACAACCCGCGACCTCTCCGACTTGCGAGTCGGAGCGAGCTACCAGGCT
>CAZRNH010000033.1:2552-7471 GCA_964601445.1 uncultured Candidatus Saccharibacteria bacterium | reverse complement strand
CTTTATTATCGTACACGACATAACGGGTGGATTGTTCAATGGGGCTTCCGCCGATGCGCCGGTCTTCCACTTCTTTTGTGGCAAGATTGGAAATTTGTTCCATACTCACATGCGCTCCCTCAAGCTCGCCGACCGAATCGTCGCCGAAAGCGATCAAAATCCGTTTAATCACTTCAGCCGCTTTTACCGCGTCCAGAACGCCGTCTTTGATAAACTCTTTCAGGAATGTTTCCAAAAAACTGCCCTGTGCCCGCGAGTAGCGCGCGTATGCCGGCCCGACAATTCCCGTGAGTCCCTTGACGGCAAACACATTGGACTCCGGATGGGTTACATATTGCCTAAGTATACCCAGCTCTTCTTTTGTGAATCGTTGCGCGTGAATCATAGCAAGCCCCTCCTTTTGAGGTTGATGTTAAAGTGCGTTAGCAAAGATATTATTCTCTTTACCATGCGCGTATTGTATCAGAGTTTTTTTAAAAAACAAGCGCGAAGTAAATCTCCCGAAGTCGGACTTCGGGAACTTCATACCTCTCTTTTTAAAGTAAGCTGTTTCACTATCTGTGCGGTTTTCTCTTTTTGGGCATCCGTCGGATTCTTTAGTAAGTCAGCAATGAGCTTGCCGACCGTTTTCATCTCGCCTTCTTTCATGCCGCGGGCGGTGAGGGCGGGGGTGCCGAGACGGATGCCGGACGGGTCGGCGGGTTTGCGGGGGTCAAAGGGGATCATATTGAAATTGGTGTAAATACCGCACTCGGCAAGCGCGTCGGCTCCTTGTTTGCCGGAAATGCCAAGCCCCGTGCAGTCAATGATCATCAAATGCGTATCGGTGCCGCCCGACACCAAACGCAAACCTTCCGCCATCAGCGTATCCGCAAGCGCTTTTGCGTTTTTCACAATCTGCCGTTGATATGTTTTGTACTCATCGGTCATCGCTTCTTTGAAACATACCGCTTTTGCCGCGATGATGTGCTCATGTGGTCCGCCCTGCATGCCGGGAAATACCGCTTTGTCTATTTTCGCCGCGTGTTCCGCTTTTGAAAGGATGATGGCGCTTCTGGGGCCGCGGAGCGTTTTGGTGGTAGTCGTCATCACCACATCGTGCGTGGGCACGGGGCTTTCGTGCGCGCCGCCAACGACCAGCCCAGCGATATGCGACATGTCGGCCATCGCATACGCGCCGACTTTTCTGGCTATGTCGGCGAATCGTGAGAAGGGAACCGCGCGGGGATATGCCGTGAACCCCGAAAGTATCATCTTTGGTTTCGTTTCCATTGCGAGCTTTTCCACTTTATCCATATCAAGCACTTCGGTATCTTTTTCCACGCCGTAGTGGACAAATTTAAATAGTTTACCCGAAAGTGAAACGGGGTGGCCGTGAGTCAAATGTCCTCCATGCGCCAGATTCATCGCTAAAATAGTATCACCCGGCTCAAGCAAAGCAAAATAGCAGGCGAGATTTGCCTGCGAGCCCGCGTGCGGTTGGACATTGGCATGCTCGGCGCCGAATAACTGTTTTGCTCGGTCAATCGCCAGCTGTTCTATCTTGTCTATATACTCACTGCCCGTGTAGTAACGCCTGCCCGGATATCCTTCGGCATACTTATTGGTCAGTACGGTCCCCGCGGCTTCAAGCACGGCGGGGGAGGCGAGGTTTTCTGAAGCAATCATCAAGAGCCCCTCGTGTTGGCGTTTTTCTTCTTGCCGGATAAACCCCTCAAGCTCCGGGTCAGTTTTTAATAGGTGTGAGCGCATGCGTATATTTTATCATAAAATAAAAGAGAATGCACCTGAATTAAAAGTTGTTGCACTTCAAGATAGAATTCAGCGCGCCTAATGTTGACAAAATACTTTCAATATGATAATGTTTTTTCATTGGATGTAAATGAAAGTTCGTGTAATTTAAAAACTTAAAAATGGAGAATCTGAAATGGATGCGAAAAAAAACACCATTTTCTTTTTCGGATTATTTTTTTGTTTTTTACTCGCAGGATGCGGCATGGACGCCGCTGAATCCGCGACAAGTGGTATTTATGTAGATGCCACTTTTGAAACTTTCCTCCGGCAAGAATTTGAAGAGACAAAAGCATGCTCTGCATTTACAGGCGGAGAGTTTCAAGAGCTCGCCATTATTATAATGCCCACATCCTTTCCTTGTGAGTATTATAAGAATGGATGCAGTGGAGAGTTTCACTCTCCCAATACCATTAAGATAGGGGTGGTGAAAGCATGGCAACATGAGGTTATTCATTATCTTCTGTATGTAAATACAGGGGATAGTGATGCACGCCATACGAGCTTCCTATTCAATGAATGCGTTGGTTGATCTCTCATCTCGCCGGCACATATGATAATGTGCCGGCTTTTTTATTTTACTTGGAAATTATATTTCTGAATAAGCTATTTTTACGCAATTTTCTATGATAGGTAACCGCAAAGCGATGTGCTTCGTCGCGGAGGCGCTGGACGAAAAAAAGGAACGGTTTACCCAGTGTTTCTGCGCGCACGGGTCTGGACTTTCGGGGAAGGTAGATTTCTTCATTTTCTTTTGTAAGCGCCATAACAAGCTGGCCTTGGGGGAGTATGGGCGCCACCGCGCTTAACTGTCCTTTACCGCCGTCAAGCAGGATGACATCGGGCGCAGGCCATTCTTGGTGTGTAAGGCGCCGTGAAACTATTTCTGCCATCATTTTCGGGTCATTAGGCATGTTTCCCGAGTATTGTATCCTGAATTTGCGGTATTGGCTTTTAGCAGGCAAGCCACTTTCGCAAACCACCATTGACCCGACGGCGAATTTTCCGGAGATATTGGAAATATCATATCCTTCCACGCGGCGGATTTCTCGCGCCGTACCAAAAAGTTTTTGCAGAACGCGATGTACCGCCTGCCATTGTTGCAGTTCCCAACTTGGACGTGAAACATCCAAGTTGGGGCGGACAAATAGAAAGCGGTGCGCGAATACCTTTTCAAGGTGTTGTATTCGCTGTTTATAGGCGTCTGCTTTTACAAACGCTTCCTCGCGCGCCGCCTCTTTCATCGCTTTTGTAAGCCGTCCCAAAATGCCCTTTCGCGCGCCGCTTAAAATACGCAAAACGGTACTGATATTTTTTTTCGTTTGCGCGTACATTTTCGGATTCGCGCATGCGCCGGTGCATCTTCCCAAATGGTAATCAAAACACGCGCGTTTCAGAGAAAGAGGCCGTGCCGCGCAATAGGGATATGCGGCGCGCAACATACGGACAGTATGGCGCAAGGCGAATGCGTCGGTGAACGGTCCTATACAAAGGGAGTAGCGAGTAGGGAGTAGCGAGTAGGGAATTCCCTTTGGTTGATGAGTGATAAAAATCCGCGGATACGGTTTTTCATTTGTGGCGCAGGCATACGCGTAATTTTTATCGTCTCTGAAAATTACATTAAAACGCGGACGGTGTTTTTTAATAAGCCGCGCTTCTTCTATAAGCGCGTCTATTTCCGAATCGCATACCTTCCAACCAATATCGCGTATCAATGCGCGCAATGCGCCTATTTTTGGCGACTTGTCTTTTGCCGCGGTGAAATACTGTCTGACCCGCGCGCGCAAAACCGCCGCTTTGCCGATGTAGATGATCTTCCCGTTTTTATCTTTAAAAAAATAAACACCCGGTTTTTTAGGCGTTATTTTTAATTTTTTCTTGAGTAGTTGCATAGGAGTGCGGGATGTATATATTCAATATACATAAACGCGCGGCAAACGCACAGGGGAAGGAAATCTCCCGAAGTCCGACTTCGGGAGATTGATTGACACCGAGCCGATTCCTTATTACACTGGCGGAATATGAAATTTTTCGTAAAACTGTTCAAATTCATTTTTGTGCCGGAAGGGGAGCGGGCAAAATCAGCGTACATGCTTTTGTTTATCTTTTTTGCCGCTTTTTTGGCGTTTGGGTTTAATTTCCCCGCTGTATGGAATCGGTATGCGGAAAAATGGCATATACCGAAATTCCGCACGGTTGATTTTAAACTCGGGCTTGATGTGAAAGGAGGGACGCAATTAGTATATCTCGCGGACCTTTCCGGCGTTCGTCAAAGCGAACGAGCCGAGGCGATGGCAAGTTTGCGCGATGTAATAGAAAAAAGGGTAAATGCCTTTGGCGTTTCCGAGCCCAATGTGCAAACGGCGAAAACAGGCGAAGAAAACCGCCTTATCGTTGAATTGGCGGGATTGCGCGACACTGCGCAAGCGATTGCCATGATAGGCCAGACGCCCTATCTTGAATTTAAAGAAGGCCGTTCTCCGGAAGAAACGAAAAGCATACAGGAAGCGCAAAAAACCGGCACGCGATTGGAAGAGGACCCTTATTTTATCCCTACCGGTTTGAATGGGAAATACCTTAATCGTTCCGAAGTTACCTTTGACCCTACCACGAATAAACCGGTGGTGAATCTTCGGTTCAATTCGGAAGGGGCAAAATTATTTGAAGAAATAACCGCGCGCAATATCGGCAAAACAGTCGCTATTTATCTTGACGGAGGGCCGGTTTCAATCCCGCGAGTAAATGGAGCTATCAGCGGAGGAACTGCGATAATCAGCGGGGACTTTGATGTAAAAGAAGCGAAAGAGCTCGTGTATCGCCTTAATTCCGGCGCGCTTTCCGCTCCGATACGCCTTATTTCACAAAGAACCATAGAGTCCTCGTTGGGCGAATCGGCGTTGAGAGAAAGTTTCAAAGCGGGACTGTGGGCGTTGGGCATCGTGGCGATATTCATGATAGCGTGGTACCGCATTCCCGGCGCGCTCGCGATCATCGCTCTTTTTATCTACGCCATTTTCACCCTTGCGGCATTTAAATTGTTCGGCGTTACTTTAACGCTCGCCGGCATTGTCGGTTTTATTCTTTCCATCGGCATGGCGGTAGACGCGAATATTCTTATTTTCTCCCGC
>CAZRNH010000033.1:0-2542 GCA_964601445.1 uncultured Candidatus Saccharibacteria bacterium | reverse complement strand
TTCGCTTTGCATGAGGCGTTTGCGCGCGCATGGCCGTCTGTGCGCGATTCCAACGCATCAACGCTTTTGACTTGTTTTGTGCTTTACTTCTTCACCGCAAGCCTGGTGAAGGGCTTTGCGCTGACGCTCGCGTTTGGCGTGCTGGTCTCAATGTTTTCAGCTATTTTTGTCACGCGGCTTCTTTTGAAAACAGTTATGTATGAACGATTAAGCAGGTCAAGAATTTTATGGTACCGATAATAAAATACAAAAAAGCATATTACCTTTTTTCCGGCGCGCTTATCGTCCTTTCCTTTTTTGCGCTTTTTGCGTGGGGATTGAAGTGGGGGATTGATTTTAAAGGCGGCTCCCTGCTTTTTGGCGAGTTTTCAAAAAATCTGCCGGCGCACGCGGAAATAACGGACGCCCTGCGAGCGTTATCATTGGGTGAAATAGTGATACAGGCGGCAGGGGAAAGAAGCGTCGTGCTTAGATTCAAAGAAGTAGATGAAAAAACCCACCAAGAAATCCTTTCGGCGCTTTCCGCGCTTGCGAAAAAACAAGGAGAAGAAAATACATTCGCGCAGAAGAATTTTGAATCCATAGGCCCCTCCATCGGCAAAGAATTGCGCGCAAAGTCAGCCAGCGCGACCTTGATAGTGCTCGCGCTTATTATCGGGTATGTGGCGTTCGTATTTCGCAAAGTATCTTATCCGCTTGCCTCGTGGAAATACGGCATCGCAACGCTTATCGCGCTTTTCCATGATGTGACTATTCCGCTCGGCTTATTCGCGGCGCTCGGCCATTTTCGCGGAGTGGAAATATCAAGCGGATTCATCGCCGCTATTTTAACGGTGCTTGGATATTCAGTGCATGATTCTATCGTGGTATTTGACCGCGTGCGGGAAAATCTCGCCAAGCATCGCGGAACGACATTTGAAGAAACGGTTAATATTTCAGTCAATCAGACCTTTGCCCGTTCTCTCAATACCTCGCTTACGAGTATGTTTGCGCTGGGCGCGGTTTATTTTGTGGGAGGGGAGTCGGTGAAATACATTGCGCTCATGTTGCTTTCAGGCATCGCGGTGGGAACCTATTCTTCTATTTTTATCGGGAGCGCCGCTTTGGTCTCGTGGTATGAATGGATGCGGGGCAAGAATTAAAAACGAGGAATAAGGCATTCCTTACTCTCTATTCCAAATGTACTTTCGCCGCGCGTTCTTCCAGATAACGCTTTAATGCGGGATATGCCGCAAGTTCCGGGTCTTCTTTTAATATCCGTACCGCCTCTTCCCGTGTTGATTTCACCAGCGTCTCATCAGTAAGCGAAGCCATGACCAAATCAGGGATACCCCATTGCCGCGCGCCTAAAAAATCACCGGGACCGCGCAAAGCCAAGTCCTTCTCGGCAAGCTCAAATCCGCTGTCAGATGCAAGGAGCGCATTCAAGCGTCGGTTTGTTTCAGAAGCAGCGGTATCGGAAAGAAGTATGCAATATGATTGATGCGCGCCCCTGCCGACTCGTCCGCGAAATTGATGCAACTGGGCAAGCCCGAATCGTTCCGCGCCCTCTATAAACATAATACTCGCATTGGGGACATCAATTCCTATTTCCACTATGGAAGTGGAAATTAAAATATCCGTATCGCCGTTTTTAAATTTTTTCATTACCTCTTCTTTTTCTTTCGCCTTCATTTTGCCGTGCAGCATGCCGATGCGCAGATCGGGAAAAATTTCTTTTGATAATTTCTCGTATTCCTTTTTTACCGTTTTGACTTCCGCCGCAAAAAACTGGCGCATATCCGCGGGGGCGGCCGCGTTCTGTTCGCCCGCTTCAATGCGCGGACAGATGACAAATGCCTGCCTTCCTTCTTGTATGTGCTTCCTTACGAACGCATACGCGGCGGGGCGTTGGGCGGGAAGCGCGATTTTAGTAATCACTTTTTTTCTCTGCTTTGGCATTTCATTTAATAAAGAAATATCAAGGTCGCCATAGAGAGCCATGGCAAGCGTGCGCGGAATGGGGGTCGCGGACATACTCAATAAATGCGGAATTGTGAATTTTGAATTATGAATTATAGAATCCCCTTTTCTTTCATCATTCCTAATTCCTAATTCCTTATTCCTCGCCAGTTCCGCTCTTTGCCGTACGCCGAAACGATGCTGTTCGTCCAATATGACAAGCCCTAACCGCAAAAAGGCGACGCCTTTTGAAATAAGCGCGTGCGTTCCTATGACTATCGGCAATTTTCCTTCCGCGACTATTTTAAGAAAATCATGTTTTTTCATTTTTCTGTCCACCCCCAGCTCGCCGTCATGGATAACCGCGTGCGCGCCGGTGAGCAATCCCGTATCAAGTTTGAATAACGCGCATAATTTTGCGCATACCGCAAAATGCTGGAGCGCGAGTATTTCGGTAGGCGCCATAAGAGCAGTTTGCCAGCCGTTTTTCGCGGTATTGAGCGCCGCAATCACCGCGACAACCGTTTTTCCCGAACCGACATCTCCTTCCAAAAGCCGATTCATTGGAAACGGGTTTTTCATATCTTGAAGAATATCCCAT
>CAZRNH010000032.1:0-7498 GCA_964601445.1 uncultured Candidatus Saccharibacteria bacterium | reverse complement strand
ATCTTATAAGAAAGAATTTTCTCTTCTTGAGACCCTTTCAGTTCTTTCTTCGCACGCACAGCAGGGGCTTGTCGGCGCGGAAATCACTCATCTTTGGATCGCGGATGAATTAACAAAATTAGGGAATATGTCTTCCGTTGATTTAAGCGCGGAAGATTACCGGCGTCTTGATGATGTTAAGTCGTTTTTAACGCAGAGCGCGCCGCCGCTTGCGCGATGGGTTGCCGTGCATGAAATTCCTGCGATTGCAGAGGAAATAAAACACGCATGATATCATACGATGATTTCAAAAAAGTTGAGTTGCGCGCCGTAAAAATAATCGCCGCCGAGAAAGTGGAAGGGTCGGCGAAACTTCTCAAGTTAGAGGTGGATTCGGGCGCGGAAAAACGGCAGATTGTGGCCGGTATAGGTCGGCGCTATGCGCCGGAAGCGTTAATCGGAAAACAAATCATTATTGTTGCCAATCTTGCGCCGCGCTCGCTGATGGGGGTTGAAAGCAAAGGGATGCTTTTAGCCGCAGATGGTCCGGACGGACCGGTACTGCTTGTTCCTGACGGTGAAGTCGCGCCGGGGGCGGTTATCGGGTAACCAATGATTGCGATATTGCATAATATCCGCAGCGCGCATAATGTCGGTTCTTTTTTCCGCACTGCCGATGCGGCGGGGGTGAAAAAGTTATATCTCTCCGGTATTACGCCCGCACCGACAGATGAATGGGGAAATCCTTCGGAAAAAATAATTAAAGTCGCGCTTGGCGCTGAAACATTCGTGCCGTGGGAAAAGGTGAAATCAACCGGGCGGCTTATGACGAAACTTAAAAAAGAGGGATATGTTATTTTCGCCGTTGAACAAAGCAAAAAAGCAATTCCGTATTATTCCGTGTCAAATGTTAAATGTCAAATGTCAAATGTTGTTTTTGTGATGGGAAATGAGGTGAAGGGATTGCCCAAATCCATTTTGGAGAAAGCGGACGCGGTGCTTGAAATTCCCATGTACGGCAAAAAAGAGTCACTGAATGTATCGGTCGCGTTCGGTATTATTGCATTTTATTTCGCGGGGGAAAGGAAATAGGGGGGGGTAAAAAAAAGGTCCGGAGGGAGTTCCTCCGGACCGTTGCGAATATTATACTAATTCTTCCGCCAGCTCTTCTGCTATGCGGAGCAATTCTTTTTCTTTCTCAAATTCCGCCTTTCCGGCGAATGTTTTTGAAATCGCCTCCTGCTGTATCTGTCTCACCCTTTCTCTGGTGAGTTTTAATTTTCCGCCTGTCTCCTGGAGCGTTTTCCCTTGTAATCTCAAGGAGAGAACGCGCTTTTCTTTTTTAGATAAACAAGTCATTCGCTCGTTTATTTTTCGCTTGATTTTCTTGCATTCTTGTTTTCCTTCAGCAATTTGTTCGGGATTGAATCTTGCGGCATCTTCCAGAAAATCCTGCATTTCATATATTCTTTCCTCTCCCACCGGCATATTAAGAGAGATTGGCGTCTTGTCCGATTCAATGAGGAAATGCATTTCTTCTTCCGAAACAAAGATTGCTTTCGCTATCTCTTCCCGCGAAGGGTCTTGTCCGTTTTTTCTCTTTAATCTCTCTTTTACGCGGACATATTTTCTCATCAATTCCATTCTGTTGACCGGAATGCGGATTATTTTTCCTTTATCGTCTATCGCCCTCATGATGGCTTGGCGGATCCACCATACCGCATAGGTGCTGAATTTGAATCCTTTGCGGTGGTCAAAATCTTTTGCCGCCCTCATCAGTCCCATATTGCCTTCCTGAATCATGTCCATAAGAGGCATGCCGTAATATTTTTTTGCCATGTGGACCACGAGCCGCAGATTGTGTTCCACCAGTTTGTTTGTTTTTATTTCCGCTTGCCGCTCACACTCGCGGAGCGTCTTATGCAGTATCCGTTTTTCGCGTTTATCTCGCTCCTTTTTTATTTTGTGCGAGATTAATTTTGCTCTTTGCGTCCAAAAATGGATCGCGCGAGCCAGTTCATACTCCTCTTCTCCCGAAAGAAGAGGAATCTTCTTTATTTCTTTAAGATAAGCGCCGATATCTTCGTTGGCATCAACATTTCTATCCCCAGGAATTTTATCAATTTCGGCAGTATCATTTTCTATCGTTTTCATCCCGTCAAAATCGCCGTCAAAAATCATACTCCCTCCTTGTTAAGGTGCCGCTTTGAAATCCTTTTTACTTTTGAAAAGTAGCACTTGCTTTGGTTTATTGTCAAATACCCGACATTTTATAAATCTCCCGAAGTCGGACTTCGGAAGATTTACCGAAGTCCGACTTCGGGAGATTTATATTGAGTTGTCAGGAGTATATACATTGGATACAATGAGATAATGGATGCGCGCAAGCGAAATATCATTATCAAGTGCGGGATTTTTGCTGCATGCGTCGGCGCGCTGTATGTTTTCGGATACGCGTATTTTTATGTGCAGGCGCGAAAACCGTTTTCCGCTTCTGAACAAACGGCAAGAATTTTTATCGTTGAAAAGGGAGACGGCGCGCGGGAAATAGGGAGTAAATTAGAGCGGGAACGGCTTGTGGCCAACAAGCTCTTTTTTATCTTTTATGTATGGCAAAGCAAGACAACCGACGCATTACAAGCGGGGAGGTATGTATTAAGTCCCGCCATGTCTCCGGCGCGCATGGCCGAAATAATAGTGAAAGGAGAGGTATCTCGCGATTTGGCAGTCATTACTATTCCTGAAGGATTTGATATGCGCTTGATAGAAAAACGATTAAGGGATGCCGGACTTTTCTTAAATGAGGAGAAAAAGATTTCGGACTTTACCGCGCGCGATTTCAGCGGCGCGCATGATTTTCTTTCTGATGTTCCGCAGGGCGCCGGTCTTGAAGGGTATCTTTTCCCCGATACCTATTATGTTGAACGGTCTGCGCCGCTTGCGCAGGCGATAGGCCGTATGCTGGAAAATTTCGGAAAGAAATTTTCTGCGGATCTTCGCGCGGATGCGCGCGCGCAGGGCAAACGAATTTTTGAAATAGTTACTATGGCATCGCTCTTGCAAAAAGAGGTGATTACGGAAGATGATATGAAAATTGCCGCGGGGGTTTTATGGAGGCGGCTTGCCATGGGGATGCCTTTACAGGTGGATGCGGCGGTGGCTTATGCGACCGGCAGAAATACCATTACGCGCGAAGACCTTGCCATTGATTCTCCTTATAATACCTATCGTTACAAAGGATTGCCAGCGGGGCCGATTGCAAACCCCGGCCTTCAGGCGCTTCGCGCGGCGCTGTATCCCGCTTCGTCCGATTATTTATTTTATCTTTCAAAACCGGACGGAGAAACGGTTTTTTCCAAAACGCTTGCCGAACACAATAGCGCGAAAGCGAAGTATTTAAAATAAAAATATCAAAACAAACTCAAAACGCAAAGGTCAAAGCGCAAAGCCACAGCTCAAAATGCAAAACATAAAATCAATAAAACAATAAAACAATGAAACAAAAATTGATTCTTTGATTCTTTGCTCTTGCGTTTTGCGCTTTGAGCTTTGAGTTGTTGTTGATTTATATAGAACTAATCCGCCCCTATGTTTTCTAAAGACCCATTTTCACTGCTTATAAAAAGTTTCCGACAGGGCGCCTACGCTCACGCATATTTATTTTTCGGCGGGTCTTTTGCGGAAAGGAAAGATGCGGCGCTTGCCTGCGCGGAAATGGTCACCGGTCAGGATAAAAAATCAGCAAACCCCGATATGCTTTTTATTGCCCCGCAGGAAGAGGACGGCGTTATTTCCATAATGCAGGCGCGCGAAATTCAGAGATTTTTATCCTTTAAGCCGTATTTCGGAAAAGGAAGGGCGGTCGTGGTGGACGGTATTGAGCGCATGAGCGAACATGCCGGGCACGCGCTTTTAAAAACACTGGAGGAGCCGCCCGCTCACACCGCGCTTATCCTTCTTTCTCCGCAGGCGTCCGCGATTATGCCGACTATTCTGTCGCGCGTCCAAAAAGTGAAGTTTCTGGGGGCAGATCAGGAGGATATTGACAAAAAGAAAAAGATATTCTATACTGTAGCCGCATTGATTTCCGCCGATATTGCAGAACGATTCGCTGTGGTGGAAGAATTAAGCAAGGCCGCTTCATTTTCCGGTTTGGCCGTCCTGCTTGGCTGGATTTCTTTTTTTCGCGACGCGGTCCTCATTTCTTTGCCCGGCGGCGAAACGCTTGTGCGAAATGCGTTTTATTGCGAGGAGATGAAAACGGCATTGGCGAAAAAGCGATATTCTCCCGCGCAACTTATACATATTCTTTCCGAGATGTCGCGCGCCGAGCATGTGCTGAACACTACAAATGCGAACGCGCGGCTGACATTAGAATACATAACTTTACTTTTATGAAACCTTTTGCGCTTATTATTATTATTGCCATCATCGCGGGCGCGATGCTGGTGTTTGCGCCGGCGGCTTTAAAAGAAAGTTTCGCGTCTTTTCCGTTGTTTCAAGCGCTTAGTGAAAAACGCCAATATACGGCGGTATCCATGGAAAACGCGACCATTTTCCGTTCCATAGACGGCGGGAAAGTGTGGTTTCCGCAAACGGCGATTGACGCGAGCAAAAATCTTCCCCCGGTAACCGTATCGCATCTTTCCTTTGATCGCTTTGATTCCAATATTCTTTTTACGGGAACGGAAGGCGACGGGTTGTATAAAAGCGTGAATAACGGCCAGAATTGGGAAAAGCTGTATGACCGGAATAAAGTGTTGGCCGAAAATGCGGCGGTATACCGCGTCGCAGAGGACCCTAAAAATATCAACCGTATTTATGTTGCCGCGTTTCAAAATAAATTCGGCGTGTTTTTGAAATCGGAAGACGGCGGCGTGTCGTTTACGCAGACCTATGTGTCCCAACTTGAGAATTATCCTGTGTACGCTATTGCCATTCATCCTGTTTTTAGTAATATAGTATATATAGGAACGGCGCAGGGAGGATTTTTCGTGTCGGAAAATTTTGGCGAGACATGGCAGGTGCTGGAATGGCTGACCGGCCCCGTGACGGATATTGTGGTGAACCCGGCACATCCTACGGAGATATACGCGGTGGTGAATCAAAGGGGGCTTTTCCGCTCTCAAGACGGCGGGAGGACTTGGAAGGGGTTTTCCACAGAGCTTTCCCGCATTTCAGCCAACAGCAGTATCACCATGTTTTCACTTGACCCCGTCAATCAGAATGTATTGTATATGGCGCTGTTGAATGGTTTGGTGAAGTCGCCCGATAAAGGAAGGACATGGAAATTCATGGATATACTCATTCCGCCCAATGCATTGCCGGTGGATGCGGTGGCGGTGAATCCGCGCGATACGGAGATAGTGTTCGTGGGCGTGGCGAATCAAATGTATATTTCCGAAGACGGCGGCGTGAATTGGAGCGTGCAGAAACTGCAGACCACGAAGCGCATCGGTACCATCGTGATTGACCCAAAAGACCCGAACAATATATTTTTAGGCATGAAAATAGTGAAGAAAAGATAATGCAAGAAGCAATAAAAGATATGCGCGCGAAAATGGAGAAGGCGATAGAGCATTTCAAAAGCGACATCGCCGGATTGCGGACGGGCCGCGCGACGCCCGCGTTGGTGGAAGGGATAAAAGTGGAATATTACGGGCAGACGCTTCCCCTTTTGCAGGTCGCCTCGGTTTCCGCGCCGTCGGCGCAAACGCTTATTATCCAGCCGTGGGATAAAAACGCGCTGGAACCGATTCAAAAAGCAATTATGCAGTCGTCGCTTGGCATCATGCCGATCGTAGACAAAGATATGATACGATTGACTATGCCTTCGCTGACGGAGGAACGGAGAACGGGACTGATTAAGGTGCTTGATCAAAAGACGGAATCTGCGCGCATTGCGATTCGTCAGGAAAGAGAAAGCGCGATAAAAAAAATACAGAAAATGAAAGAAGAGGGCGCGCTGGGGGAAGACGATGTGTTCAAGGCGAAAAACGAGATTCAGAAAATAGTGGATGAATATCAGGCGCAAAAAATAAAAGCGCTCCGCGATAAAAAGGAGCAGGAAATTCTTTCGGGATAATATATAGCGACACCAAGCTCATCGGAACTGCGAGACATTCTTCAGAGGGGAAACCTTTGGGGAGCACGGCGTAAACAACGCAATGGATTCTTACAAATTATGATACTCATAACTATTGTTTTATTTCTTACTTTACTTTCTGCATTAGTGCTCATTCATGAATGGGGTCATTTTTTTGCGGCGCGCAAGGCGGGGATTCGCGTGGATGAATTCGGGCTTGGATTTCCTCCGAAAGCGTTTTCAATGAAAAAAGGAGAAACGGAATATTCCATTAATTGGGTCCCGCTGGGGGGTTTCGTGAAAATTTACGGCGAAGACGGCGATGGCGCGGGTGATCCGGACAGTTTCGGCGCCAAGCGGCTTTGGGTGCGCATGGCGGTGGTGTGTGCCGGCGTCGCGATGAATTTCCTGTGCGCCATAGTATTGCTGTCATTCGGCTTTTGGTACGGTATCCCGCAGGTAATCCAAAAAGATGCGCCTTATGCCGCCCGCGAGGTAAAGGTAACCGTCCTGCACATCGCGCCCGGTTCTCCCGCCGAGCTTGCGGGAATAAAAATAGGAGACGCGATTATGAAAATCCGCGCGGGCACGAAAGAAGTCGCGATTACCGACGCGAAAGCGTTGCAGGATGCCGTTGCAGAGCATAAAGGGGAAGAAATTGTTGTCGCGGTCAGCCGCGGGAAAGAATACATGGAAAAAAAGATAGTGCCGCGGACGGACGCGCTTGAAGGTGAAGGGCCGCTGGGGGTGGCGATAGATACAACCGGCATTGTGTCGTATCCATGGCATCGTGCGCCCATTGAAGGCGTGAAGACGGCTTTCTCGCTTGCGTGGCTTTTTCTTTCCACATTCGGCGCGGTGCTGTGGAGCTTGTTCAGGCACGGGACGATGATCGCTGATATTTCCGGGCCGGTCGGCATCGGCGCGCTTACCTATCAGGTTACCCAACTCGGATTTTCCTATTTCATTCATTTTGCGGCGATTATTTCTTTAAATCTTGCTATTATCAATGCGTTACCTATTCCCGCTTTGGACGGCGGCAGATTTCTTTTTTTACTCATTGAAGGCATTAAGGGTTCGCCGGTGAGTCGGCGATTTGAAAAAATAGCTCACACCGCCGGTTTCGCGGTACTTATCGCGCTTATGATAGCGGTAACCGTCCGCGATGTAATAAAGCTATTTTAAGGAATGATAAAAAACAAAATGTGTTATTGTTTGACGCGCGTTTTGCTTCGCCGTATAATGTGACTATGCAAAAACAATTTACCAAAAAAGACATTAAAGAAGCGGTCATCGGAGCGCTTGAACCATTTGCGCGCGCGGTGCAGTCAGATTTTTTGAAGGTCAATAAAAGGTTTGATAAGGTGGATAAACGATTTGATGGCGTGGAAAACCGTCTTGACGGAGTAGAGAATCGTCTTGACGGAGTAGAGA
>CAZRNH010000031.1:0-7550 GCA_964601445.1 uncultured Candidatus Saccharibacteria bacterium | reverse complement strand
CATCGTCAATCTCGCTCCCGCGCATATCAAAAAAGAAGGGTCCGGATACGACCTTCCCATCGCGATGAGCTATCTGTTGGCATCCGAACAAATTTCGTTTGACCCCGCAAAAATGCTTTTTGCGGGCGAGCTCGCATTGGACGGCAAGGTACGCCCGATCCGCGGCATACTCCCTATCGTCGCTGAGGCAAGGCGCAATAAATTTGCCGCGGTAATATTCCCCGCAGATAATATCGCGGAAGCGGAACTTATTTCCGGCATTACCCTTGTGCCGGTCGCGCATATAATTGAATGCGCCGATTATGCGGCGAAAGGAATTGTGCCGCAACAGCTCGCGCGGGCAACGCAGAAGCAGTCGCGCGCAAAAGAACATGCGGAACACGCGCATGATTTTTCCCATATTAGGGGACAGGAACACGCCAAACGGGCGCTTGAGATCGCCGCCGCGGGAGGGCACAATGTGCTGATGTCGGGGCCGCCGGGCGCCGGCAAAACCATGCTCGCGCGCGCATTCGCGTCCATTCTTCCCGATATGACGGAAGAAGAAATCATCGCCGCCACAAAAATTCATAGCGTCGCGGGCGACCTGCCGGAAGGGGAGGCGGTGCTTTCCCGCCCGTTTCGCGCGCCGCATCACTCGTCTTCAAGCGCCGCGCTTATCGGAGGCGGCGTGCGCGCAAAACTCGGCGAAATCACCTTGGCGCACAACGGCGTATTATTTTTAGATGAGTTTCCCGAGTTTCGCCGCGATGTCATTGAAGCGCTCCGCCAACCGCTTGAAGAGCGCGCCATCACCGTATCCCGCGCGCATGGGTCGTTTATCTATCCGGCGCGCTTCACGCTTATCGCCACCAAAAACCCGTGCCCCTGCGGCTGGTACCAATCCGCCCACAAGGACTGCACCTGCTCGCTTGCAACCATATTGAGATATCAGAAAAAAATGTCGGGTCCCATCGCCGACCGCATAGACATACATTTGACCGTTCCCGCCGTCACCAGTGAAAAACTGTTTGAACAAAGCGAAAAAGAAAGCGAGAGTGCGGTGATGCGAGCGCGAGTCAATGCCGCGCGAAAAATGCAAACAGACCGATTCGCCGGCGATACGGCGGCGCTTAACTCGGAAATGTCTCCTCGCCACATAAAAAAGCACTGCCCTCTGGACAATGCTTCACTGGCGCTTTTGAAAGACGCGCTTGAAAAATTACGGCTTTCCGCGCGCGCTTTTCATAAAATAATAAAATGTGCGCGCACTATTGCCGACATGGCGGAAGAAGAACGCATTGCGCAAAACCATATCGCCGAAGCGGTGCAGTATCAACAGAGGGGATAGCTTCGTTAGCTTCATTAGCTTCATTAGCTTTTTAACATGATTCCCTAACAAGCTAAAGAAGCTGAAAGCTAATGCAGCTACCTTCCCAATAAAGGATTGCGCGCGCCGCGTACTTCAAAATGAAGGTGGCATCCGGTGGAGCGCCCCGCGCCCTCCATGCGCACCACCCTCCCGTTTATCATCTCAAACCCGCCTCCCATGGTTCCTATCATGCTTCCTTGAGAAACAACCTGCCCTTCAAACACATACATATCTTTCAAATGCGCGTACAGCGTAACCACGCCATTGGGATGCATGATTTTTATGTGATTGCCGTAACCGTCAAACACCGCCTTTCCGACGCGCGCGCGCGAATTGGTTACTCGCACGCTCGCCACTTCTCCGTCGGCGGCCGCATAGATTGGCGTGCCGCACTGGTTTGCCATGTCAACACCGTTATAACCGTGCAAGCCCTGCGACCTTCTGCCGCTGGTAGGGAAAATAAAGTACTTGTTTGAATTTATTCTCGGCTGTGATCGCCCGCCGGCAATCACTGAAGGTTTTGGCGCGGGCGCCCGAGGGAGAACCCCGTCGGGAATAATAATCAAGTCGCCCGGGCGCAAAGCGCCGTCCGCGGGAAGATGATTAAAAGCGATGATATCTTCCGTGCGCGCCTTAAATCGCAACGCAAGCGCATCCGCCGTATCGCCTTTTTTCACTTCATATTTCACTCCGTCAACGGGTAAAATCTCAAGCCGCTGTCCCGCTTTGATGTACGCGACCGAGGAAAGATTATTCGCCCACAAAAGAGTGCTTGCGTCCACGCCGAATCGCGTCGCGATTTCCGATACCGTATCGCCTTCCGCAACGATATAGTATACAATCTGTTCGCGCGCCGTCTGATTTTGGTCAATGACAAGCGGCGCAAACTCGGAAACTAACGCATCGTCGGGCGTAGTGGGATACGCCGAAAAATCTTCCTCCTCTTCAGTGATTCCTCCGCGGCCGGCGCCGATTTCTTCATGCAGAGCATCGCTTTCATAACTGCGAATGGGGGCGGCGCGGAGCGCGTCTCCGCTCATATACGCGTCGGTCAATTCACCATTCCCCGCGCCCAACGCAAGCGCCGAAATCAGACCCGCTCTCTGGGCTATATTGAAAAAAGAAACCAAAAGAAGGATAATAGTAAAAAATGAGAATGAAACGGCGCGCATAGTTGTGGGGCGCGCATAAAAAAAGCCATTCCCGCCGGAGAAAGGGGGGAATTTTTCTTTCATTATATGTATCTTTTTCCGCAGAACGGAGAAGAAATGAATGAGTATCGTACGAATGGATTTGTAGATTTTACGAGGTTTTTACCGTATTTTCCGCACAAACAGACCTTTTGACAGCTTCTCATTACTACCGCTCTATACTACCATTTATAGGTTGCGCAGTCAATCAAGCCAATATACTTTTCCACAGATAAAAATAAATGCAAAAACTGCTTGAAAAATTAAATGAAAGGCAAAAAGAGGCGGTGGAAACCGTTGCAGGGCCGTTGTTGGTCATCGCGGGCGCCGGGTCTGGAAAAACGCTTGTGCTTACCCACCGCATCGCGCATCTTATTATAGAAAAAGGGGTGCGTCCCGAACAAATTCTCGCGGTTACTTTCACGAATAAGGCGGCGCGGGAAATGAAGGACCGCGTCGCGCGCATTTTAGACGATTACGGGCGCGCGGAAAGTTCTCATGCGCTTTTTTTGGGGACATTCCATTCGTTGTGCCTGAAAGTACTCCGCGCGCACGCTGAAAAAATAGGGTACGGCACGAACTTCGTCATTTTTGACGAAAAAGATAAATTAGGACTTATAAAAACCGCCTGCGCGGAACAAGAAGTTGACCCGAAACGATTTCCCCCTGAATTATTCGCGCATATTATTTCCAGACGCAAAAGCAAATTAATGACTCCGAAAGACAGCGAGGAAGAAGAGGCAAGTGATCCGTTTGCGGAAACGGCGCGCGGCATATACGAGCGGTACCAGCGCGCGCTGAAAGCGCATAACGGAGTTGATTTTGACGATATGGTCATGCAAGCCGTTCTCTTGCTGGAAAACCACCCCGTAGTGCGCGCGCATTATCAAAATACATTTCAATATCTGCTTATAGACGAATACCAGGATACGAACCTTGCGCAATACCGTCTCGCGCGGCTTCTTGCAGGCGCGCATGAAAATATATGCGCCGTAGGAGATATGGACCAGGCGATTTACGGCTGGCGGCAGGCGGATATCGCCAATATACTCAACTTTGAGAAGGACTACCCGCGCGCGAAAGTAATCCTCCTTGAAGAAAACTATCGCTCTACGGGGAACATCCTTTCGGCGGCAAACGCGCTTATCGGCAAAAATAAACTGCGCAAAGAAAAAAATCTTTTCACCCGCGGGGAAAGCGGCGCCAAAATACGCATCGTGATGACCGCCAATGAAACCGAGGAAGCGCAGTTTATCGCGCGCACCATAAAAGAAGAAGTAAGAAAAAATCAGTCCCGTTGGGCGGATTTCGCAGTACTGTACCGCACGAATGCCCAATCGCGCGCGGTGGAGGAGGCGCTTATGTACGCGCGCATTCCGTATGTGATGCTTGGCGGATTTAAATTTTATGAACGAAAAGAAGTGAAAGACGCATTATGCTATCTCCGTTTTATCGCCAACCAGAAAGACGCCGTCAGTTTGGCGCGCATTGTCGCAGTTCCCCCGCGCGGCATCGGCAAGGCATCTCTCCTGCGCTTTCTTGAAAAAAACGAAGCGACCGCGCATATGGCGGAGTTTCTCGCGCTTATTGCGTCTCTGCGCGAGGAAATGCGCACGCTCCCGCTTTCGGAATTCGTTCAGCGCGTCCTGAAAAAAACAGGGTTGGAAGCGCACCTTGCGGAGGAAAAGAAAAATGAAGCGGCACGGCTGGAAAATGTGCGTGAACTTGTCTCGGCGGCGGCGCGCTGGGACAACCTGCCCGCCGCGGAAGGGCTCACCGCTCTGCTTGACGGCGTCGCGCTCGCAGGGCGGGAAGATGAAACACATGCGCACAATGCCGTGCGGCTTATGACGGTCCACTCCGCCAAAGGGCTGGAATTTACCGCCGTATTCGTAGCGGGCATGGAAGATAATGTCTTTCCGCACTCGCGCGCAAAACGCTCGCCCGAAGAGCTTGAAGAGGAGCGGCGGCTGTGTTATGTCGCCGTTACACGCGCGAAAAAACAACTTTGGCTTTTATACGCGCAATCACGGATGCTCTACGGCAAATCGCACGCGAATCCGCCTCCGCGATTCCTCTTTGACATTCCCGAGCGACTCGTCGCATTTTGGGCGCAGGGCAAAGAACTCTCGCTTGGTCTTTCTGATTTGGAAAGCGGCATTATAGACATTGAGTAATAAAAAATGATATGCTGTTTAGCACTACTCATTATTATTAACATATCCAATCACATGGAAACCGAAGTAAAAATTTCGCCGCGGAGGAAAAAAGAAGAAAGCGGCAATCGCGTTGCGCGCGCCGTCATGAAAAAGTCGGTATTCATTGCGGCGATTATTTTGATACTCGCGCTTTTTGACACTCATTACAATGTGTTCTCGGCGCTCAGAGAAAAAGCCGCGGCAAAAGGAAAATGGCAAGCGGTGTTTCTTGCAAGCGGACAAGTATATTTCGGGCATCTCTCGTCATACGGCTGGAACTCCTTTGCGCTGACCGACATATATTACATCCGCTCGTTCAAAGCGCCCGCCGCGCAAGCGCCGGAGGAGAAAAACGGGAAGACGGCCGAACCGCAACAACCACCGCAAGAAACCCGCAATGAACTCGTCAAAATGACTGATGACCCGCACGGACCAGAAAACACAATGTTTATCCCTAAAACACATATTCTTTTTTGGCAGAATTTAAGAAACGACTCGCAGGTGGTCGCTACTATTCAATCGGCAAAAAAATAATCGCCCGCGCAATGGGTGCCAAACTCGGACAACACTTTCTCGTGAATAAGGGGATTATAGAAAAAATAATCGCCGCGGCGCCGCTTGAAAAAAGCGGCGCTGTTTTGGAAATAGGGCCGGGCAAAGGCGCGCTTACTTTCGCGCTTGCCGCGCGCGCAAAAAAAGTCATCGCCGTGGAAAAAGACGAGGCGCTCGCTCATATGCTGCGCGAAAAACTTACGCAACAGAACATTGAAAATGTAGAAGTGATAACGGGCGATATTTTAGATTTTCTCTCTAAAAACTATGAGCTAAAAGCTAAAAGCTATCAGGTCGTCGCCAACATTCCCTACTATCTGACCTCCGCGCTCATCCGCGCTCTTCTGGAAAGTCCGCGTAAACCCGATGCCATCATATTAATGATACAAAAAGAAGTTGCCCAACGCATATGCGCCAAAGACGGCACAGAAAGCATCCTTTCGCTTTCGGTGAAATTGTACGCCGACCCGCGCATTCTTTTTTTCGTCTCGCGCGGTTCGTTCTCGCCTCCGCCGAAAGTGGACTCCGCCGTCATAGAAATAACACCGAAAAAAGAAATGTTGCCGGCGGATCCCGCCGATTTTTTCCGCGCGGTAAAAGCAGGATTTTCCGCTCCGCGCAAGAAACTGACAAGCAATTTGGCAACAAAACTTGCCATCCCCAAAGATAAGCTGGAATTAATATTTTTAAATATGGGAATTCCTGCCAACGCGCGCGCCGAAACGCTCTCTTTTAACCAGTGGATAAAATTGACAAAATGCTTTTAAAAGGCCGGAAATTTCAAAGAAGTTCCCGGCCTGTTTTTTTTATGACAATATAATTTTACTTACGCTATAGCGTAAGTAAAATAAACATGATACGATATATGTAAATCAAATACTTGGTAATCAGCGCAGCAAAAGTAAATATGAAACAATCTCATGTGGTAAAGAAAATATTATACGCATTGGAATACGGCATTACGGCGACTGCGATTAGTTTTCAGGACGCATCGTTGCGCCGCAAAGAATACCTACTTGCAAAAGCGCTGGACCATCTTTTCTTAAACGTCGCTGAAAAAAACAAAGCGCGTCAAAATATAACGCGTTTATATCTGAAACGAAAAATAGAATATGTTAAAAAGGGGAACCGATATATACTGCAACTTACCGAGTCCGGGAAAAAACGCCTTTTGGATTATAAATTGGAAGAAATAATCATTCAGCCGCAAAAAATATGGGACGGCATGTGGAGAATTATTATTTTTGATATTCCTGAAAAAAAGAAATCTGCCCGAGATTCTATCGGATTTCATCTGCGCCGCATGGGGTGCGCGCAAATTCAAGACAGTGTATTTGTCACACCCTATCAATGCCGCGATGAAATAGATTTTTTAACGGAATACCATGATGTGGGGCCGTATATGCGTCTCATTGAAGCAGTTTCTCTTGATGGAGCAGATGCATTGCGAGAGCATTTTGCGCTTTCTTAAATATAAATATATCAGAAAAAGAGCAAATATTATTTTACTTACGCTATAGCGTAAGTAAAATAATATTTGCTTCACTGCCGATTTCATTCCGCACCTTATTCTGCGCTTTGTAGTGTAGTTGTGTGATTTTCCGGTATTTGCTATATTGTAGATAATTCCATGACTAAAGAAATAAGAAACAAGGCGTTGGTCCCTGCAGTTTTGCTCTTTGGCGTTTTTATCGGCGCCGTCGTCGTGTTGAGAACGCAAAACATCGGCGCAACCATGCTCACTGAAGGGAAAAAAGTATTTTTTCCCATTGCGGCAGAGCCGGACGCGGACCCGGACAATGACGGACTCAAAAACTGGGAAGAAAAAATATATAAAACCGATCCGCGCAACCCCGACACGGACGGCGACGGATATGTGGACGGCGAGGAAGTCGCCGGGCGCTACGACCCGACCGTCAAATCGCCGGGCGACGCGCTGGAAGGCGCCAACGCGGCCGCGCCGCGGCCTCTGCCGAAAAATCTCACCACCCACCTTGCTCAAATTCTCACTGAAAAAATATCATCAGGGCAGATAGATCCGACAAAAGAGGCAAAAATAAATCTGCAAGACCCCACTATTCCCTACAACCAAGAAGTGTTTAATGACGCGCTTGCGCAAATCGCCGCGCGCGCGAAAGAATATTTTGTCCTGCCGGAAGTGAAAGACGCGGACATTCACATTTCTCAAGCGCCTACCACTTACGCGGAAATCGGCCGGTATATAGCCGCGATGGGGGAAGCGATAAAAAACAACGAAGA
>CAZRNH010000030.1:524-7717 GCA_964601445.1 uncultured Candidatus Saccharibacteria bacterium | reverse complement strand
CGGATAGGTTATTTTGCCGGTCTTTTTCACCTGCGCCAAGTCCTTTTTCGCCTTGTTTATCGGAAGCGCAAAACCGATATTCTGCGCCGCCTGCGTCATCGCGGTATTGATACCCACTACTTCGCCGTTAAGATTCAACAACGGCCCGCCTGAATTGCCGGGATTTATTGCCGCGTCGGTCTGAATAAGGTCATCAAGCGTTTCCGAAGCGCCGCCGCCTTGCGCGGTGATGGTGCGGCGAAGTCCGGAAATAACCCCGACGGATACGGTATTGCGGAATTCCCCCAACGCGTTACCTATGGCAATCACCGTCTGGCCCGCCGCAACCGCATCGGAATCTCCCAATTTGAGCACCGGCATATTCTTCTTTTCAATTTTAAGCACCGCGATATCCTGCACCGGGTCCGCGGCAAGCACTTTAGCGGGATATTTTTGCCCATCATTGGCTAATACGGTAAATTCGGCGGTATCGTCAGACACGACATGCTTATTAGTTAAAATCAGGCCATCCGAGGAAACGATAAATCCGGTGCCGGAAGACACTTCTTTCTTTTCCGTCCCCTTTTGGCGATACTGCGGTATCTGCAAACCGCCGCCGAAAAAATCATTCGGAAATCCGAATCCCTGGAACGGGTCGCTGAAATATTGCTCAAGCACCGGTAAATCCTTCGTGGCTATCACCGACACCACCGCGGTCTGCGCCTGTTTCACGACATCCACTATCTTTTGCTCTTGCGTCGTCTGCGGCGCGTATTTTTCTACTATGCGCGGCTCTTCTTTTATAATAACCCTCTCCGGCATGCGCGCGCCGATGAAATCTTTTAAACCAAAACCGCGACTATGCAAAAAAACTAAAAAGCCGGCAAGTGAAAGCGCGGATACGAGAAAAGATACTGCCGCGGACAAAAGAATAGTTTTGACGGTGGAAGACATAATAAATGTAAAATACAAAAATTAAAATGACAATCAATATAAGCTCAAAACGCAAAGGTCAAAGCGCAAAACCACAACTCAAAATTCAAAACTTTCTTAACCTTTTAGTTTTACGCTGTGGCTTTGACTTTTGACCTTTGATTTTTGCGTTTTAACGAAATGTATTCACCAATTTTACTAAAATATCCAAAACGGTGTCAACTTCTTCTTTAGTCGTATATTTTCCGAATGAAAAGCGAAGGGAAGATTGCGCGTCCTTTTTGGAAAGCCCGAGAGCGGACAACACATGGGACTCGGCGAGCGCTTTTGACTGGCACGCGGAACCCGCCGACGCGGCGATGCCTTCCATATCAAGCGCCATAATGAGATCGGCGGCGCGCACCCCCGGAAAAAGAATATTGGCGTTATTGGGCAAACGATTTTCGCGCGAGCCGTTGACACGGACATCGGGCACGCGCGCCACAACCTGTTCCATAAAATAATCCGTCAGAATTTTAACTGTGCGCGTCTCTGCTTCTTTGCGCGCGACGGCATTTTCAAGCGCCGCCGCAAAACCGACTATGGCCGGCACATTCTCTGTGCCGGAGCGCTTTCCGTATTCCTGTCCGCCGCCAAACAGTAAAGGCGCGATCTGCGTCCCTTTCCTTATATATAACGCACCGACGCCTTTGGGGCCGTATATTTTGTGCCCGGACAATGTCATCATATCAACACCGAGTTCCGCGACATTCAACGAAAGATAATTCGCCGCCTGCACCGCGTCAGTATGAAAAAACGGAAATAATGAATTATGAATTCTGAATTCTGAATGTATTCCTGATTCTTTATTCTTCATTCCTAATTCCTTTTTGAAATTTCTGATGATTTCCGAAATTTCAAAAATCGGCTGGATGGTGCCTATTTCGTTATTGGCATACATGACGGAAACCAAAGCAGTGTGCTCGGTTAACGCGTCTTTCACCATTTCGGGACGGATAAAACCGTCTTTTGTTACGGAGATACGGGACACTTTCACCCCCCATTCCTTTTCGGCGAAAAAAAACGGCTCTAAAACCGATTCATGCTCTATGGCTGAAACAATCGCATGAACCTCTTTCCCTTTTTTCACCGCCTCGCGTAGAACGCCCACTACGGCAAGATTGTTTGCTTCTGTCGCCGAACCGGTAAAAATTATCTCCTGTGAGAGACATCCAAGAGCCGCGGCGACTTTGGCGCGCGCCGCGTCCATGGCAATCTGCGCATCTTGCCCGAACGAATGCGCCGACGACGGATTGCCGTATTTCTCGCACAAATACGGGAGCATCGCCTGTAATACCTCTTTATCTACCGGCGTAGAAGCGGCATAATCTAAATAGATCTTTTTCATGAACCATAAATCTTAAAACTTGAAACATGAAACTTGAAACTTAAATCGGAATCAAAAGTTTCAAGTTTCACGCTTCATGTTTCATGTTTCATGTTTCAAGTTAAAAGAGTGAATAATTTTTGGTTTCCGGATGAGTTCGGGGACCAGCCGTCGCGAAAGACTCTTTGGGAAGAGCCGTTTCCTTTCCGCCGAATTGGTGCTTCAGCCAATCCACCGGCGCCGAAAGCAAATCAGGGCGATATTTGGAAGTATATAAAATCTTCCCGTGTTTCTTGCCGTATTCAAACACATCGCGCGTGAGCCGCACATCGTCAAGACAATATTTCTTCAACGCCTCCATATTGCCTTCGCGGTAATAACGGATCGCGTCAAGCCCGTGGCCGCTTTTGTGCGCGCCGAGCGTCGCCTGCGCGATACTGTCCAGCGAAAGCCGATGCCCAAGCACATTCGTCACTTCTTCCATGAGATCGCATGAAGGAAGCGTCTTCAAGTCCAGCTCTTTCATATACGGCTGAAGAACGGTATAGTCAAAAAATTTCGTGTTAAAGCCGATAACGAGCCCGGCATTTTTCAAAAGCGTTTCAAGGGCGGGAATTTCTTTTTCTTCAAACGCGAAAAAGCGGTCCTCCGCGTAAGAATACACTCCGACCAGCGATACTTTCAGAAGATGCGCGAAATCTCTTCCGCCCACTTCAGAAAATTCGTACTGCGATTCAAGGTCTAATACAATATGGTCTTTCATAAAGTAATGAAGCTAAAAAAGCTACGGGCTACTCTTTTACTTCAAATTTCTTTTTAATCTCTATGATTTTATTTTCCACTTGTTCCAGATACTCGCGGCATTGCGCGGCAAGGGCAAGCCCCTCTTCAAATTTCTCCAAACCTTGCTCCAAAGATAATTTTCCGGACTCAAATTCATCCGTTATCTTTTCCAGCTTTTCATATGACTTTGCGAAATCAAACTTTTTAGACATACCGGGATATGCAATGAAACTTTAAAAACTTCAGGCGCGCGTTTCTTTCACTATTAAATCAGAATACTCTGTCAATGTTTTTAATGTTGCCTGAACGGTTGGGTTATCCGTATGGTCAAATGCCACGCTGTAATTTTTCGCCAATTTGGTTATGACTTCATCAGCCCAAGAAGGAGTTAATACTTTTATACCGGCGAAATCTATGACTATTTTTTCATCTTTTTTAATATCTTGCATAAGATACGCCGAAAGAGCCAAATAGGCCTCCCTGCCCGCGGGACGAGAAATTAAAATATCTCCGAATTTTTTTAATACTATTCTCATACATGCTCATTAGTGATAAGAGCCAGACATCCGTGGATTTTTTCCGTCTGACTCATCTCCATTGTTTCGTTGAATGCCGCCCGGGCTGTTCCTGAAATAAAAAGCAGATGTTTCTTTGTCTCTTTTACGCTCTCTCTGACAAATTTAAGTCCATTACCTCTCGACTCCGGCGCGCGGCCGGATATCCTTTCATAAAATGCGGCATGCAATGCGTCGCGATCGCTTTTTAATTCCGGTTTGACTCTTTTGAGCGTTGCCAGCACGCCGCGGCCTCTGTCAGCCAAAACAATCGTTAAGAAACTCCCTGTGCGTTCATAACCAAAAAAAATGCCCATAACATCCGGCCAACTGCCGAGATTGTGATCAAAAGAGTTATTACCGATTTCTCCTGCGATAGCGGAGAGAATATAAATATCGTCTTCCGCTATATGAGCATCGGCCAATAATAAACCGACCATCGCATCCAGTCTCGCTTGAAAAATATCCCGCGTTGCGCAATGATATTTCTTTTCAATATGCGGCGGCGCGTCACTGCGAACCAATTGCAAGGCATTTTCAAACATATCATTCATGGTATCAACGCTTATGCATTACACATTGTCTTTTCTCTTCGCCGTTCATGTTCGCATGATACACCGCGCGCGCCGCAAAATCAAATCCGCAAGAAACCCCAAAAACCAAATCTCAAGCTTCACCCTATGAAATAAGGTGAACGCTGAACGCCGGAACAAACGCCCCCGCGGTCACTCTATTCTTCGTCCGTCCCATATCTTAATGGTATCATCAATGCTTCCGGAAACAATCCTGTCATGCCCCCTGTTTCTTTGGCGCGCTCAAATGCCGCGTCAAAACTATCCGCGAGAGCGCGGATGGCGTTCAGCTCCGTTTTCAGTTGTCCGCACAAAGAGGGAGACATAGCGCTTTTTGCATTATTGCTCAAGCAACCATTTATAAATTGGCTTAATCGCTATATGCATTTCTCCGATTTTCTCTTCACCCTCTTCATCTTCAGTAATAAGGAGGCCATTTTTTAATGTATACTCTTTCATTGCCTCTATTAATCCGGCTATTTCTCTTTGTTTTGTTTTTTCATCTTTAATGTTTCTGGACACCTGTATCGCTTCTCTTATTTTATTTCCTTTTTTAATAAGAAAATCGCACTCTTTTTCTTTTTTGTGGAAATATATTTCTTTATTCTTTCTCTTTAATTGCAGAAAAACAATATTCTCCAAGATTCTCCCGTAATCTTCAGAAAAACGAAATCCTACATTGTCGGCAAGCGCAGTATCAATAAAATATACTTTTTTGCCGAGATAAACCTGTTTTTTTAATGAATAGTCAAATTGCGGCAGTAAAAAAACCAAAAAGCTATTTCCCAGATATCCGAAATATTCTTTGATTGAAGTTGAACTGCTTATTCCCGCCACCTTTTTCAGTGAATTGAAACTGATCTCTTTCCCTATGTTGCTCGCGCAAAAATGCACCAATTCTTTAAGCGGTCTTTCACTGGGAATATTATAGCGAACAATGATATCGCGATACATAATGCTTTCATATAAAGATTTCAGATAATCGCTTTCTTTTGTTTTTACATAAGACGGAAAACCGCCCAATGTTACATAAGCGTTAAAAGCTCTCTTTATTTTTATTTTTTCCGCCGTGCTGAATCGGAGTTTTTGACTGTAATCTATTTTTCCAAAACGCAAAAATTCAGAAAAAGAAAATGGGAATAAATGTTTTTCTATATATCGTCCGGTTAAATGAGTCCCCAGCTCGCGACTCAACATGGAAGCGTTTGATCCGGTAATAAAAACTTTATTGCCGTCATCGTGAAGCCGTCTTATAAAACGCTCCCAGCCGCCGATATTTTGAATCTCGTCAAAATAAAATGTGTTCTGTTCTCCGAACAATTCTAAAAAAACTTCAAAAAGCGTTTGAAAATCATTTACGGAAAAATCAATAAGGCGTTCATCGTCAAAATTAAGGAAATAATCCGATTTTTTGTGTGTGGCGCGGATCGCTCCCAAAAGTGTTGATTTCCCGCAACGCCTGACGCCGGAAATAATAACAATATGGCTATTATTGTTTTTCTCAATATCGCTCTCTGATTCGCGCGTAATAAAATCAAGGGGTAGCGCCTTTCTTTGTTGATCTAATATTATTTCTTTTAATAAGGCTTTATCCATCCTTGCATGGTATTAAATTGTATTTCATTTGTCAAATGAAATAATACTCGCAAAGCTTCAGTTGATAAATGAAATTCAGTCATGGTATTATCACTGCCCCCGGAAACAATCCTGCCGTCCGGAATGGCTTGGAGGGTCAGCACCGAGTTAGTGTGTCCTGTGAGAGTTTCTACCGCTTTATACTGTTCTTTTTTTTCAATAAAAGACAGAAAGCGCCGGTCAAAGCTCTGCCACTTAAAAACAGAAAGCTTTTCTTTCAGGGAGGCTGTCTTTTCCTCCAACTGGGCTTTGAGAGCGTGGGCCTCTGTCATGTCCCCTGTTTCTTTGGCGCGCTCAAATGCCGCGTCAAAACTATCCGCGAGAGCGCGGATGACATTCAGCTCCGTTTTCAGTTGTCCGCACAAAGAGGGAGAGGGCATGGGGGGGGGTTATATAATAAATCCGCTGATGTTTTCGGGAGTAATAATGCGATAGTCAATCCCCGCTAATTGCTTTGCTTGTGCGCTCGCGCTTCGCTTGCTCCACTTAAATTCATAGCCCGAAACAGTCCCGCCCGCCTCTTCAACAAGGTCTATCTCAGCGCCGTCATAGGTACGCAAAAAATAGCTGTTGGTATGCGATGCGTGGTACTCCTGCCGTTTGATTCTTTCGACTATGCAGAAATTTTCCCAAAGCGCGCCAACATCGCTGCGATTTTCCAGAAAGTTAAAATTATTAATGACCGCGTTTCTAACCCCAAGATCGCAAAAGTATATTTTTCTTAATTTTGAAATAGCGCGCCTTTGGTTCTTAAAAAATGGAGGAAGGCGAAAAACGATGAAATTTTTTTCAAGAAGATCAATGTATCGCTCCACTGTTTTTTTATCTATGCCGACAATGCCCGCCAGTTCATTATAGGAAACTTCCGAGCCAATCTGCAAAGCGAGAGCTTTCAGGAGAGAAGTTAAAACGGCGGGATTACGCACCGCTTGAAATTCTAATATGTCTTTGTAAAGATAACTGCCGCTTAACTCTCTTATCGTCTCTTCCTTTTCTTGAGTAGCTGTGGCGTTCACGACGGCAGGATAACTGCCGTAGAGCAAAAATGTCTCCTGTTCCTTTGCTATATCTAAAAGATTTTTATCCGGATAGATCTCTTCCAGCGACAACGAGTGCAGTCGGAACACTATTTTTCTTCCCGTAAGAGGCTCTGCTGTTTTATCCAAAAGATTAAGACTTGAAGAACCGGTCGCGATGATTTGTTTCTCTTTGTGAAATCCGTCTACCAGCAGTTTAATGGTCTGTCCGATTGTTTCAACTTTCTGCGCTTCATCAATAAATAGTATTTCCCTGTCGCCGATGAGTTGTTTCAGAAATGTAAAATCGCGATTATGGAGCGCTTCGCGGTCGGTTGGATTATCACAATTAAAC
>CAZRNH010000030.1:0-514 GCA_964601445.1 uncultured Candidatus Saccharibacteria bacterium | reverse complement strand
TTTTTTTTCCGGCAGGCCGCTCTCTTGAATAAGAGTGTTAGCGAGAGTTGTTTTTCCGACTTGTCTTGAACCAACAATAATAATCGCTTTCCCGCAAAAAAATTTGCTTGTTATCTGCGATTTTACTATCCTAGTATACATTTTTGGCTTATTTTAGTGATTATAATATCTATTTTACGCTTATTTTTATAGCTGTCAAATTTTTGGCAAAACAACATGCGGTAGCCCGGCCCGAGCCGGGTGGCTTTTCACCGCTTTTTTGCACATTTTTTCAAAAGATCAAAATCAAATCCGCAAGAAACCCCAAAAACCAAATCTCAAGCTTCACCCTATGAAATAAGGTGAACGCTGAACGCCGGAACAAACGCCCCCGCGGTCACTCTATTCTTCGTCCGTCCCATATCTTAATGGTATTATCATAGCTCCCGGAAACAATCCTGCCATATCCCCTGTTTCTTTGGCGCGCTCATATGCCGCGTCAAAACTATCCGCGAGAGCGCGGATGGCGTTCAGC
>CAZRNH010000029.1:2767-7726 GCA_964601445.1 uncultured Candidatus Saccharibacteria bacterium | reverse complement strand
GTTATGACGGGGAGAAGACGCCTATTATCAGGGGGTCCGGTTTGAAAGCGCTTGAAGGAAAGTCAAAGGACGACGAATGGGTAAAGAAAGTCCTTGAGCTCGTCGCAAAGATGGATGAATTTTTCCCCGAGCCGGTGCGTGAAATGGATAAGCCGTTTCTTATGCCCGTGGAAGATGTGTTTTCCATTGAAGGAAGAGGTACGGTGGTAACCGGCAGAGTGGAACGCGGAAGGATTAAAGTAAACGAAGAAATTGAAATTATAGGCATGCGCCCTTCACAGAAAACCGTAGTGACCGGCATTGAGATGTTTAATAAATCGCTAGACGAAGCAATGGCGGGGGATAATACCGGCATTTTATTGAGAGGCACCAAAAAAGAAGAGGTGGAGCGCGGGCAGGTTATCGCAAAAGCGGGATCAGTCACGCCGCATACTGAATTTCAGGCGGAAGTATATATTCTGAAGAAGGAAGAAGGCGGAAGGCACACTCCTTTCTTCGCCGGTTACAAGCCGCAGTTTTACATTCGCACTACCGATGTGACCGGAGAAGTTACTCTTCCTGAAGGCGCTGAAATGGTTATTCCCGGCGATACGGTAAGTGTGAAAGTAAAACTTATCGTGCCGGTTGCGCTTGAAGAAAAGCAGAGATTTGCGATTCGTGAAGGCGGAAAGACGGTGGGCGCGGGAGTAGTGTTAAATATAATCGCATAGGGGATATTCATTAGCTTATAGCTTATAGCTTATAGCTTCATTAGCTTATAGCTTTTAGGAGGAACATTTTCTCTATAAGCTAATGAAGCTAATGAAGCTAACAGTATGGCAACGAAAGAAGCACACGCACAAATACAAAAAATGCGCATAAAAATAAGGGCCTATGATAATAAAATCATAGACAATAGCGCTCGCCAAATAGCCGAGGCGGCGGAGCGGCAGGGAGTGGCCATTTCCGGTCCGGTCCCTTTGCCGACCGAGATAAAGCGGTATGCGATGAACCGGTCAACTTTCGTGCATAAAAGTTCCGGCGAGCATTATGAAATGCGCGTTCACAAAAGAATAATTGATATTTCCGAACCAACTCCAAAAGTGATGGATGCGCTGACCAATATGAATTTACCTGCGGGAGTGGACATAGAAATAAAGATGGTATAGATAGAGAAGTGAAGAGCTGGCGTACGAAGAAAATGGGCCTTCACGGCCTATTTTCAATAACATGCGCAAAAAAGTTTACTGCAAAGAAAATATGAAATTCATTTTAGGAAACAAATTAGGAATGACGCAGGTGCCCAATGCGAAAGGCGGAGTGGCGCCCGTTACTTTGGTTTCCGTGAGGTCATGCGTGGTTACTTTTGTGCGCACAAAAGAAAAGGACGGTTATGATGCGGTTCAAGTTGGTTATGGCGCAAGGAAGCGCATGAACAAGCCGGAGGCGGGGCATCTTCGCGGCCACGCGCCCTTTTCCGTTTTAAAAGAATTTCGGCTTGCGGAGCCGTGTGAGAAGGCGGTAGGCGATGTGATTTCTGCCGAAGTTTTTTCAGAAGGCGAGAAAGTAAAAGTATCAAGCGTAACGAAAGCGAAGGGATTTCAGGGCGTAGTGAAGCGGCATGGTTTCAGAGGAGGACCCGCAAGTCATGGACAAAAACACAGTTTGCGCGAACCGGGTTCCATCGGCGCGACATGGCCGCAACGCGTACTAAAGGGAAGGCGCATGGCGGGCCGCATGGGAGGCGACCGAAAGACGGTTTCCGGTCTTGAAGTGGTAAGGGTGGATAAAGAAAACAACCTTATTGCCATTAAGGGCGCTTTGCCCGGAAGAAACGGGATAGTAGTGGAGATTACCGCATAACATATGAATATGGAGACAACACTCTACAATCAAAGCGGCGAGAAAACAGGAACCATGCTCCTTCCCGAGCGTATGTTTAATGTGCCTTTTAATTCCGATGTGGTGCATCAGGTGCTTGTCGCGCAGACGGCAAACGCAAGATTGACGCTTGCGCACACCAAAGGAAGAGGCGAGGTGCGCGGCGGCGGAAAAAAGCCGTGGAGGCAAAAAGGAACAGGCCGCGCGCGGCACGGATCAATCCGTTCTCCGATATGGAAGGGCGGCGGCGTTAATTTCGGACCGAAAAAAGAAAGAAATTTTTCACAAAGCGTAAATAAGAAACAAAAGGCGCTTGCCATGGTGCTTTCAGCGAAAGTAAAGCAAAGAAAATTTGCATTATTGGATTCGCTTGTTTTAGAATCGGCGAAAACAAAAATCATGTCGGCGATGACGCGCGGGCTTCTTTCTTCCGTTTTTTCGGCGCCGCCGCATAAAAAGATATTATTAGTGATTCCTAAAGCGGAGCGGAATATAGTTTTGGCGGCAAGGAATTTATCCCGCATAAAGGTTATATCGGCCGATAGTTTGAATGTGCATGACCTTTTATCGCATGTGTATGTGTTTATGCCGAAGGATGCGCTTGCAGTAATTGAGAGAGTGTATGTAAAAACCAAAACGCAAAAATCAAAAATCAAAAATCAAAATGATTGAATTTTGCTTTGCAAAATATTTTTAGAAATGTCGCCCGGCGGATCCTTAACTTTACATTTTCTGCTTTTCACTTTATATTTTACACTTGAGCGAAACGAATACTATGTCAATTTTACCTACAATTAAAAAAATACTTTCAAGCGAAGAGGGAAAGAAAAAGGAACCCGCGGTTAAAAAATCCCCGGCGCAAAGCATGACGCCTGCGCGTATGCCGGCGGGTTCTCTGATTGCACGGCCTTATGTGACGGAAAAATCAGCGCGCGCGCAGTCAGACGGCAATATATATACATTTAAGGTGTCCAGTCGCGCGACGGCAAACGAAATAAAGAAAGAAGTGCAGAGGATGTTTTCGGTAACCGTTATTCGGGTGAATATGGCAAATATGCCTTCCAAAAAAATAAGATTCGGCGGCCGCGAAGGAAGGGTCCCCGGCTTCAGGAAAGCGATGGTTCTATTAAAAGAAGGGGAGAAGATTGAGGTGGGAGCGTAGAAAAATCAAAAATCAAAGACCAAAGACCAAAAAGAAAACAATCATAAGAAAACCAAGAACTATGCGCATATTCAAACCAACAACTCCGGGGCAACGACAAAGAATTACAGTGGATTACTCCGTGCTTACCAAAAAAGAGCCGGAGAAAGCGCTTTCTTTCGGTCGCAAGAGAAGAAAAGGGCGCTCCACCAAAGGAGTTATTACCACACGGCATAAAGGAGGCGGCAGTAAGCGGACTTATCGTCTTGTTGATTTCAAGCAAAATAAGATTGATGTTCCCGCTTATATAGCGTCCGTAGAATACGATCCGAATCGTTCCGCTTTTATCGCGTTGGCCGTGTATCGTGACGGCGATAAGCGGTATGTGCTTGCGACAAAACATATGAAAGTCGGCGATACGATTCTTACTTCAGAGAATGCTCCATTTAATGAAGGAAATCGTTTGCCGCTTGCAAAAATTCCCCTTGGATTTTTCGTGCATAATATGGAATTTGAGCCGGGAAAAGGCGGGCAAATAGCGCGTTCGGCCGGATCGGCGGCGAAGGTAATGGCGCATGAGGGAGTTTACACGCAACTGCTTATGCCGTCGGGCGAATCACGCAAAGTGCTTTCAATTTGTTTGGCGACCATCGGAGAGCTCTCCAATGTAGAGCATAATTTAATCAATTTAGGAAAGGCGGGCGCGTCGCGCTGGAGGGGTATTCGTCCGACCGTGCGCGGTTCCGCCATGAATCCGCGCGATCATCCGCACGGCGGAGGAGAAGGACGCCAGCCCATCGGATTGCGTTATCCGAAAACGAAATGGGGGAAGCATGCATTAGGGAAAAAGACAAGAAGCGCAAAAAAGCGGTCCAACAGATTAATAGTTAAGAGAAGAAGTAAAAAGTAGCTTCATTAGCTTATAGCTTCACTAGCTTTTAGGGGAATCACTCTTGAAGCTAACGAAGCTAACAAAGCTAACGAAGTTAACGAAGTTAAATGTCACGAAGTTCAAAAAAAGGTCCATTCGTAGATCCGCGCTTGCTGGAAAAAATCGCGAAAGCGAAGCAGGGAGAAGTAGTGAAGACATGGGCGCGCGCCTCGCAGATTTCTCCCGAGATGATAGGGCATACTATCGGCGTGCATAACGGGAAATTGCATATTCCCGTTTTGATAAGCGAAGAAATGGTCGGTCATCGTCTTGGTGAGTTTTCTTTGACGCGCAAATTCGTGCGGCATGGCGGAAAAATGCAGCGCGATATAGACACGAAAGCAAGCGCCGCGGAAAAACCGGCTCCTGCGGCGCCGCCTACTGCCGGTAAAACAGCCAAAGAATCAAAAGCGAAGTAATATTTAAATTATGAAAGTAAAAGCGCATTTATTTAATCTGCGGGTATCGCCAAGAAAAGTAAGATTGGTGGCCGACGCCATTCGCGGACTCACGATTGACAAGGCGAGGATTCAGCTTCAATTTCTCGTGAAGAAGTCCTCCGCGCCGATTTTGAAACTGCTTCATTCCGCCGCCGCGAATGCGGCGCATAATTTCAAGCTTAACCCGGACGGGTTGTATGTGTCTGAAATTTTTGTGAATGAAGGGCAGGCGTTTAAGCGCGGCATATCCCAGTCAAAGGGAAGGGTGCATCAAATTCGCAAGAGAACTTCGCGTGTCAGCTTGACTTTATCGGAAAAAAAAGATAAACCAAACAAGGAACATAAAACATAAATATTGTATGGGAAGAAAAGTAAATCCATTTGGCTTCCGGCTCGGAGTGATTGAAGGGTGGAGGTCAAAATGGTTTCATGCGAAAAAATACAGGAGTTTTTTAAAAGAGGACTATGCGCTTCGCGAGTTTGTGATAGGAAAATTCCGCACGCAGGGGCTTGAAAAGGTGGAGATAGACCGTTCCGCGAATCAGATCACCGTTTCGGTGTTCACTTCGCGTCCCGGCATTATCATA
>CAZRNH010000029.1:230-2757 GCA_964601445.1 uncultured Candidatus Saccharibacteria bacterium | reverse complement strand
AAAAGGAATTGGAGAAGAAGCATGCCGCCGTGTCGGAAGATAAAAAGGTGAAAACAAATATCCGTCTTCAAGTGGAAGAAGTGTCAAAACCGGAAAGCAACGCGAAATTAGTTGCCGAGCAGATAATAGAGCAGATAGAAAAGCGCATTCCTTTCCGAAGGGCGATGAAGCAGTCCCTGGAGAAAATACTGCAGAATAAGGAAGTGAAGGGCGCTAAAATAAGGCTTTCCGGACGGCTTGGCGGCGGAGAAATAGCGAGAACGGAGTGGCTTGGAAAAGGACGGATGCCGCTCAATACTTTGCGCGCGCACATTGATTACGGCACCGCAGTCGCGCAATGCACTTATGGTTCGGTGGGCGCGAAGGTGTGGATATATAAAGGAGAAGTATTCAGTCAAGATAAAAGTTCAAAGGTCAAAGTGCAAAGTTAAGGAGTCGCTTCGCGACAGATTTATAATAAGTCGCAAAGCAATGCCAAAATTTTGCACTTTACACTTTTCACTTTTAATTTAGCGTAGCGCACATGTTATTACCCAAGAAAGTAAAACACAGGAAGTGGCATAAAGGAAGGAGAAGATTCTCCGGGGTTGAAACGCGCGGCACCGAGCTTTCGTTCGGCAGTTTCGGATTGAAATCAAAGGAGAGGGCATGGATTACTTCGCGCCAGATAGAATCGGCGCGCCGCACTATGACGAGGCATATTCAGAAATCAGGAAAGATATGGATACGGATTTTTCCCGATAAGCCGGTTACCAAAAAAGGACAGGAGACGCCTATGGGAGGAGGAAAAGGATCGGTGGACCATTATGTTGCGCCCGTCAAACCGGGGAGGATTTTATTTGAAATGGACGGAGTGCAGGAAGCTATCGCGCGCGCGGCAATGCGGCTTGCGGCATTTAAGCTTCCCGTGGGCACGACATTCGTGCGTCGCGAAGCATAATCCATTTTATTATTATGGCAATTATCAAAACAGCCCAATTAAGAGCGAAATCGGCAAGTGAATTGCATCAAGAGCTTGTCCGCGTGCAGGAAGAGCAGAGAAAGCTCCGTTTTGACGCGGCGTTTAATAAGATAAAAAATGTAAAAGCGTTTTCACAAGGACGAAAGATGAAGGCGCGCATTCTTACTTTACTTCGCGAGAAACGAGTGGTATAATCCGTTTTTATTATATGACTATGAATTACGAAATATCTATTTTTTTCCACCCTCGGCGGTATTTTCTGCTGAAAATCCGCCTCTCTCGCGCCAGTCGCGCTCCGAGAGGGTTCCAAAAAATAGATATTTCGTAATTCAAAGTATATGATTGCTGATAAAGAAAAAAGTAAAAAAAGGGCGCTTACCGGAGAGGTAGTATCGGATAAAATGACAAAAACAGTCGTGGTTTCCGTCGTGCGGATAAAACGGCATCCGATATACAAGAAGTCATATAAAGTGACCAAGCGTTATAAGGCGCATGATGAAAAAGGAGAATATAAGACGGGGGATAAGGTGATTATTGAAGAAATGAGGCCGTTGAGCAAGGATAAACGGTGGAAAGTAATAAGGAAAGTATAAATAAAAATGCAAATATCAAAAATCAAAAATCAAAATGATAACGCAAAATGTAAAAATTCGTTCCGCTTTCGGCGGAACACCGCAATTTTGCACTTTGAGTTTTGCATTTTGATTTTAGCGTAGCGCTTATGATTCAACTTCGTTCAATGGTAAAAGTTGCCGATAACAGCGGCGCAAAGCTGATTCAGTGCATCCATGTGATGGGCGGATCGCGCCGCCGCTGGGGCCGTATCGGGGATATTATTGTCGCCGCGGTTAAGGTCGCTGAACCGAGAAAGGCGGTGAAAAAATCGGATGTGGTCAAAGCGGTTATCGTGAGGCAGAAAAAAACATTCGGCCGCGCCGACGGCTCATTTATTCGTTTTGACGAGAACGCGGCAGTACTGGTTGACGGACTTGAGCCGAAAGGAGGAAGAATTTTCGGCCCGATACCGAGAGAATTAAAAGAAAAAGGATTTACCAAGCTTGTTTCTTTGGCGCCGGAAGTGGTGTAGAAAATGAATTATGAATAAGGAATTATGAAGTACGAATAATACAAAATTCATGATTCTTAATTCAGTATTCAAATGTATGCGAATAAAAAAGAATGACAATGTAATGGTAATGACGGGCAAAGACCGCGGCAAAAGCGGGAAGGTTTTGCAGGTGCTCGTTAAAGACGGAAAAGTGGTGGTGCAGGGCGCCCACATGATGAAGCGCCATGAGCGCGCGCGAAAGCAAGGAGAAAAGGGACAGATAGTTTCCAAAGAAGTTCCTTTGCATGCGTCCAATGTAATGGTGGTGTGCCCGCAGTGCGCGAAACCGACCCGCATTGGTTTTCATATAGAAGGGGATAACAAGTCGCGTATGTGCAAGAAATGCAAAGCAACATTTTGATTTTGAGCGAAGCGAATATGAATAGATTAAAGCAAAAATACATAAAAGAGGTTGTGCCCGCGATGCAAAAAGAATTCGGGTATGCAAACGATATGCA
>CAZRNH010000029.1:0-220 GCA_964601445.1 uncultured Candidatus Saccharibacteria bacterium | reverse complement strand
GAGGGAGTGGAAAGCGGATTAACTGTTATTGCCGGCCAAAAGGCGGTGCGGACCAAAGCAAAAAAGTCAATTGCCACTTACAAAACGCGGGAAGGGATGCCTATCGGCGTGAAAGTGACCCTTCGCGGGACGCGTATGTATGATTTTCTTGACCGGCTTATTTCCGTCGCTTTGCCGCGTATGAGGGACTTTCGCGGCATTGAGACAAGGAGCATAGATC
>CAZRNH010000028.1:1961-7745 GCA_964601445.1 uncultured Candidatus Saccharibacteria bacterium | reverse complement strand
ATTAACAGCTTTTAGCTTTCAGCTTCGTTAGCTTTTAGGGCAAATTAGTTAGCGGGCTAAAAAATAAAAACCATGAGCATGGAAAAACCAAAACCATACGAACCCGACTGGGAGGAAAAGAAAAAGGCTGAGGAGATGATGACGAAGAAACAGGAGAGAGACAGTAATGAGCGGCATGAATCTTATCAAGTTGGGAAGAATGAAGGGGTGAAATTAGGAAGAGAATATCAAAAAGAGGAAGAAGAAAGGCGTCGTATTTATGATATGTCTGATGTTTTGTACGATGCACAAGAATCAAAAAAGAAGTTTAGGATTATCCTCAGAGTTCCTCTAAAAACTGAAGATAGTGAAATAAGATCCCTTGAGGGTAAGGTGGATTCACTTGGTATTTATTCTGAAAAAGGAGGGCCAGGAGGGATGCCCTTGATGGAGATACGAACAACTAAGGCACACCTAGGCACTGGTTTTACTGTTTGTATTGATAGCGATTACCGTAGGGACTATGTTCCTGTAAAAGATATTGAATCAATAGAGCTGATTGAAGATTAAGTTCTGATAGCAAATTTTACGAGACTTAGTCTCATAAATCTGTTTTATATCCTAAACTCCACCACATCCCCGTCTTTCACGATATACTCTTTGCCCTCGGTGCGGAGGAGGCCTTTTTCACGGGCGGCGGCGTAGGAACCGGCAGTGAGCAGGTCTTGCCAGTTGATGACTTCGGCGCGGATGAATTTTTTCTCAAAATCGGTGTGAATTTCGGCGGCCGCTTGCGGCGCTTTTGTATTCTTTTTTATGGTCCACGCGCGCGTTTCATCCTCACCGGTCGTGAGGTAAGTTTCAAGCCCAAGCAGTTCATAGCTTTTCATAATGAGCATGATAAGGCCTGATTCTTCAGGAAGTCCAAGTTCTTTTTTATAAGCATTTTGCTCTTCAGGAGAAAGTTCACCAAGCTCAAGTTCAAGCGCGGCGTCAAGCGTTACCCACAGCGCATTGGTGCGCGCGAAATAGTCCGTCAGTTTTTTATATCGTTCGTCATGTAATTCATCCAAATTTCGCGCGCCCATTTTTTTATTCAGCACATACAAAATCGGTTTTGCGGTGATAAGATTCAACTCAAGCAAAAGGAGCGTTTCATTTTCTTCACATATCGTTTCGCGCGCGAGTTCCCCCGCCTCAAGCGCGGCTTTCACTTTTTCAAGCGCCGTTTTGAGAATGGCCGCGCTTTTATCTCCTGATTTTGCTTCGCGATGCGTTTTCTCAAGCCGTTTCGTTACTATGGCAAGGTCGGAAAAAATAAGCTCCAGGTTGATTATTTCAATATCGCCAAGCGGGTCAACTCTTTTTTCCACATGAGGAATATTTTCATCTTCAAAGATGCGTACGACCTGCGCGATTGCTTTTGTTTCGCGGATGTGCGATAAAAATTGATTGCCAAGACCTTCGCCTTGAGAGGCGCCTTTTACGAGTCCCGCGATATCGGTAAATTCAATTACGGTGGGCACGATTTTTTTTGAATGCGAGAATACCGCGAGTTTTTCAAGCCGTTCATCGGGAACGGTCACTACGCCCATATTGGGGTTGATGGTGCAGAATGGATAATTGGCGATATCCGCCTGTTTCTTGGTCAGCGCTTTAAACAGCGTTGACTTGCCGACATTGGGGAGGCCTACGATGCCGATGGAGAATGACATAATGGAGAATGGTAATACAAATCAATTCAAATGGCAAAAAACTGAACAAGATATTTCAACGCAATTTCTTTTAGAATTAATCATGTTGACGGGCATCGGTGGCATTATTGATGTCGCGTATGAATAATAAAAAAGAAGCGCGGCTTTTTATATATCCGCGCTTCTTATGATTTGTCTCCCGCGCAAAACGCGCAGAGTACTTCATTCTCATCTGTTTTGACGAGAATCATGTGCTCCTTACAGAAATATTCCTCGCATTCTGGGCATTGAAATAAATCGCTTTCCCCGATTGCAGTATAATCGCAATATTTACAATGATTTTTCCTTTCTTTTACTTCTTTTTTTGGTTTTTTAAGAGCCATATTCGCCTCCTTTCTTTTATACGCAATAATATCATATGCAGATGTTTTGTCAAATGGCGGCAAATTATGCGCTACACAAAGCTTATGAAAAAGCCCCGATGGGAATTGCGTCCACCGGGGCTTTTTTATGTTTCTAATTTTCTTTCCGGCAAAGAAGGCGCAAGTTGCGCAAGTTCTCTGTCGGTCGCAATGCCAAGCGCGGCAAGCGCTTCTTGCATAATCGCGTCCGAGTTTTGAGCGATATGACTGATTACTTTTTCTATCCTCGGATGAAGAATGCCTAAAAGCTTCCTTTGTTGGGCGTATTGTTCGTCATCATACGCCTCATTTTCACCAAAGGTCTGTATAATGACAGGCACCACAAATTCTTTTTTCTCATCAAAGGCGACAAAAAGAGCAATGCCGATAATGCGGTCTCCGTCTGACGCGATTTTAAAATCAATAAAAATGGGCTCTTGCGAGGTGGTGATGGGGACCATGCCCGAGATGACCTCAACAGGCATATCGTCTACGCGGGAGGCGAACCATTTTATTTTTATTGTGATTTTTTCAGATTGCGCCGCCGATAGCGTAATCATCCTTTCCATTGAACTGTCTTTCAGAAGGGCAAGTATTTTTTGCCGTTCCGAAAGAGCTCTTACGGATTTATCAAGGAAATTCTCGCGCGTCGCGGGTGCGACTGTATGCGCAGGAGAATCTTCGCCGTAAGCGGTATTTCCTTTGAAAAACATTACTATTGCCATACCTATCGCAAAAATACGCGTTTTCATACGGACCTCCGCTCAATAGTTTATGGTTTATAATTATCAATGTTCTTGCGCTATAGTACCACGATGCATTAAAATTGTCAAAAAAAGCGTCCCGCATTTTAAAGCAACCTCCCTACCGAAGTCCGACTTCGGTAGGGAGGTTAAATGTTCATTCCTTTTTTAAGTCAAAGCGTGTAATCTGATAATATGGAAATAAAAGAACTCGGACATGTAGTGCTATATGTAAGCAATTTGAAACGTTCCGCCGATTTTTATCGCGATACGCTCGGGTTTCATGAGGTTGTGCGGGACGAGAACGCGCTTGGCGGGGCCGGGATCGCGCTTTTTTCTTCGGGCAGGACGCATCATGAACTTTTGCTTATTGAAATAGGCGGGGAGCCGGAGCCGCATCGGACGCCAAAGCCAGGTCTTTATCACATCGGTTTTAAAATCGGCGACGGACCGGAAGCGCTTCGCGCGGTATGGCGCGAACTCCGCAAAAAGGACGTGCATATTGTCGGCGCAAGCAATCATGGTGTAACGCATAGTGTGTATGTGCTTGATCCGGACGGCAACGAACTGGAATTGTACGCGGACGTATCCGACGCGTGGAAAAAAGATCCGCGCGCGGTTATGGCGCCGATAAAGCCGTTGTCATTGGAATAGGAGTTTACAGAAGGGTTCACGGCGTTTATGATATAGGGATGAAGATTTTTACGATGAAATACGGGGTGATATCGGTTGCGGTGATACTTGTCGCCGTTTTTGCGTGGCGGTATTTTGCCGCGCCCAAAACAGTGCCGTATGAATTTGCGGTCGCTACGCGCGCTGATCTTATTGAAGAAGTGAGCGTGACGGGGAAAGTAAAGCCGGCGCATAGTGTTCAACTCGCGTTTGAAAAAGGAGGAAGAGTGGTCCGCGCGCGCGCGACCGTGGGGGATCGCGTTGCGCAGGGCGCAACGCTTGTTGAACTTGACACAAGCGAGTTGCGCTCACAATTTGTCGAGGCATCGGCGGCGCGCGAGGTCCAGAAAGCAAAATTGGACGAGATGCGCCTCGGGACCAGGCCCGAAGAAATAGCGCTTGCCGAAATAAAAGCGGCAAGTGCGAAAAAATCATTTGCCGATGCGCAGATAAATCTTGAAAACACTAAAAGCAAGGCGGACGCGGATATAAAAGACGATTATGACGGCGCGCTTTCCGCCGCGGTCAAATCGGCGAGCATTGCGCTCAACGCTCTTTTTGTGATCACCGATTTGCAGAACGCTTATTTTTCCGGTTTTGATCAGCAGAGCATTCAGGTGTCGGATGGGAAATCCGTGGCTGCCTTGGCACTGCTTGGAGTTCAGGGCGCGGGCCGCGTGGGCAAGGATTATTTGAGCCAGTTTTCCGGGGGAGCGAAGGGAAGCGTCATTGCGGCACAGGGAGATCCCACATCTGAGCGGATAGATAAGGCGCTGGGGGATGTAAAAGCGGCGCTCTCTTTAGTGAAGGCGGCGCTGGATGCGGTGCCGGTGCTTTCCAAGTTCACTTCAACCGATGCGGCCAGCTTGAATACCGAAAAAAATAATGTGAGCGCGGAAGCCATTACAATCGCGGGCAAACAGCAGACAATTGCGGTCCAGAAAGCGACGAATCAATCAAATATTTCCACCGCTCAATCGGGAGTGAATGAAGCGGCTAATGCTCTTGCGGCCGCCCAATCGGAGCTCGTGCTGAAAGAAGCGGGATACACCAAAGAGCAAATTTCGGCGCAGGAGGCAAGCGCTTTGCAGGCGGACGCGCACGCCCAAACCATTAAGGCCCAGCTCGCCAAATCCGTGCTTTTGGCGCCCATTGCGGGCGTAGTCACGCGCCAGGACGCAAAGGAGGGAGAAATCGTTTCCGCGGGGGTATCGGTCATTTCCCTTATTTCCGAGGCGCAGTTTGAAATGGAAGCGTATGTGCCCGAGGCGGACGTTGCTAAAGTGAAAATCGGCAACGAAGCGCAAGTCACGCTTGATGCATACGGAAACGATGTGCTCTTTGATGCGGTGGCAAGCGCGATTGACCCGGCCGAAACGATCGTGGAAGGGGTCCCTACCTATAAAGTGACCCTGCAATTCACAAAGAAAGACGAACGCATTAAGTCGGGAATGACCGCCAATATTGATATCATGACCGGCAAGCGGACGGGAGCGATCGTCATCCCTCAGCGCGCGGTGATTGCCAAAGAAGGAAAGAAAATCGTGCGAATTCCGGACGTAAACGGCAAGGTGAGTGAAACAGAAGTGGAAACGGGTCTGCGGGGAAACGACGGGAATATTGAAATTCTCAAAGGCATACAGGAAGGGGACAGGGTGATCACTTTCGTGAAAGAATAAAATATATTGAGTTCTAAAAACCGTGGCTCTCATAGAAATTTCTCATCTCAAAAAAGTATATTCCATGGAGGGAGTGGATACCGTCGCTCTGGACGACCTGTCTTTGCATATTGAGAAAGGAGAATTTCTCGCTATTATGGGGCCCTCGGGTTCGGGCAAGTCAACCCTGCTTCATATGCTCGGATTTTTGGACGTTCCCACCGCGGGAGAATATTGTTTTGAAGGGAAAAAGATAGCGGAGTATTCAAAAGACGAAATCGCGCACCTGCGCAACAAAAAGGCGGGCTTTGTGTTTCAGGCATTCAATTTACTGCCGCGCACGAGCGTGCTTGAGAACGTGAAGCTCCCGCTTTTGTATTCGGACGTAAAAGAATCGCTGTGGGACAAGCTCGCGCGCGCGGCCGTTGAGTCGGTGGGGCTTGCACACCGCATGTTCCACGAACCCTCACAGCTTTCGGGAGGAGAAAAACAGCGCGTGGCGATCGCCCGCGCGCTCGTGAACAAGCCGGAGGTCATTTTTGCCGACGAGCCGACGGGAAATCTTGATTCGAAGTCTGGTTTGCAAGTTATGAAAATTCTTCAACAACTTAATAATGAGGGGCATACAATCATACTT
>CAZRNH010000028.1:0-1951 GCA_964601445.1 uncultured Candidatus Saccharibacteria bacterium | reverse complement strand
GGGAAATCTTGATTCCAAATCGGGACAGCTTGTCATGGAAATTATTCAAAAGCTCAACGAAGAGCGCGGCCACACCGTGATTTTAGTGACTCACGAAACGTACACCGCCGGACTCGCGCGCCGCATCGTGCGCATGCGCGACGGGAGAGTGGAAAGCGATACCGCGGTCAATCATCGCCGCGAAGCAAAAGATCATTTCCAAAAATGAAGCTCACACACATATTCAAAACCGCGCTTCGAGGACTTAAGGTGAATAAATCGCGCTCGGCGCTCACCGTGCTTGGCATTGTCATCGGCATTACCTCTATTATTGTGGTGATGGCTTTGGGGGCGGGCGCGCAGGATTTGATCTTGGGGCAGGTACAGGGGCTTGGTTCCAACACCATCGTTGTGATTCCCGGTAGAGAACCCAAAGGGCCGTCCGACGCGGCGCAGATATTTTCCGATTCGCTTAAAGAGCGCGACCTGGAGGCGCTGAAGAAAAAATCGAACGTGCCCGCCCTTTCTGAAATCATGCCCATCGTGTTTGGCGGCGACACGGGGGCGTACGGCTCAGAAACATACCGGCTTACGATTTTCGGCGCGTCCGACCTGATCGCAAAGATCTTTGACATATCCTTATCAGAAGGAATGTTTTTTACCGAAGACGACGTAAAAGGTCGCGCCGATGTCGTGGTGATTGGTTCCAAAGTGAAGGATCAGTTGTTCGGGTCTTCAAACGCGATAGGGCAGAAGATCAAGATAAAAAACAGGAGTTTACGCGTCATCGGGATCCTTGCAAAAAAGGGGCAGGTGTCGTTTTTCAATTTTGACGAAGCGGCGCTCATTCCCTACAGCACCGCCCAGCAGTACATATTCGGCATCAAGTATTTCCATCGTTTTATCGTTGAGGCGAAATCAACGGCAGAGATCCCGCAAACGGTCAGGGACATTCAGGCGACCCTACGGGAGGCGCATAACATAGACAATCCGAGCAAGGACGATTTCTTCGTGGAAACGCAGGCCGATCTCGCCAAGCGCCTGGGGAGCATCACCGACATTCTCACTCTCTTTTTGGCGTCGGTGGCGGCGATTTCACTGCTGGTAGGCGGTGTGGGTATTATGAATATCATGCTGGTCGCCGTCACGGAGCGCACGCGCGAAATCGGTCTGCGCAAGGCGCTGGGCGCGACGGAGAGCGATATTTTAAGCCAATTTCTTTTGGAATCAATCATGCTGACTGGAGTCGGCGGCATCATCGGCATTTTGTTTGGCGCGGGGCTTTCGTTTGCCGTCTCATTGATATTAAGCAGAGTGCTTGCGGTGGGGTGGGCGTTCTCATTTCCGGTTTCGGCGGCCCTGCTTGGGCTTGGCGTGTCCGCCGCAGTCGGTCTTGTATTTGGTTTGTATCCGGCAAGACAGGCGGCAAGAAAAGACCCTATTGAAGCGCTACGGTACGAGTAATTGACTTATCCTGATAGAAATGGGAAGAGGCGTGGAATCCATTGGGAAACCACGCCTCTTTACATTTTTTCCGCCGCGCAGAACGCGCAACGGACATTTTGTTGGCCGTTTTCTACGACCACTACCATATGGTTTTTACACACCCACCAGCCGCATTCCGGGCATTCAAACAGATCGCTTTCGCCCGTCACCATAGCGCCGCAGTACTGGCACAGACTCTTTTTTGCCGTTTCAGATTTTTCAAATGGCATGTTACCCTCACTTCTTTTTCTCCCGTGTAGTTGAAGGATATTACATTATTTTAATTTGTCAAATCCCCAGAAATTGAAAACTATAAAAAAGAGCCCTTTGCAGAAAATGTCCTGCAAAGGGCCCGAGTGAAAGGGACTTGATTTCATCCCAAAAAGTGGGGATACTTGCTCCACACGATCAGCCCGATCGCGAGGACTGATTCGCACGCGGAGCGTGCGAATCAGTCCGGTTCTTGCTAAAATGGGTTCGTGCAAAG
>CAZRNH010000027.1:0-7782 GCA_964601445.1 uncultured Candidatus Saccharibacteria bacterium | reverse complement strand
GCATTCCTTTCCATAAAATATCTTCCGTGCTTGCCGCAAGCAGGGCGTCAATAAAAGAACGGAACTTTTTGCGGTCAAGCTGAAAAAGCGCGGAGGCGGCGAGATTGTTGATAAAAAACCATGCGTCGCCGTGATGATAACTTTGATTGGGGTCGGCGCAGGCGCGGTCGGTCCCGCAAAAAAACGGATGGTTTTCCGGTAAAGACGCGATACCGCCCCACGGGAGCCATAACGCGCCAAGCGCGCCAGAAAATGTTTTCACCCACTCGTGCGCAAAGAGCATATCGGGAGCGATATGAAACGCTAAAAATATATTGGGACGAATCGTGCGGTCTGCAAGCCCGTCCGCAAGCATTTCGCCGTCCCAGAAAGCCGTACGGACGGCGCGCAAAAATGCTTCGCGGCGCACAACATATTTTTTTTCTCCGGTTAATTCTGCCGCGTAAGCAAGGGACGCAAGCGCAAGCGCTTGTATTTCAATGCGCGCGCCTGAACGCGAAAAACTTTTATACTCGGTATCCATCCATGTCTCTTTAGGACCATTGCGCACAAAACCGTCTTTCATGCGCCGCGTCAGCTCTTCATCCGCATAGCGCACGCATAACGCTTTTACCTGCTCCCTCTCTTGCGGGGTGAAAAGTCCTTTTGCGTCAAGCCGCCGCGCCAGCAAAAAAAATAATCCTTCCGTGTCGGCATACGGGACGCAGGAAAGTCCGATGCAGGGAGTGAGAGTGCCTGTGCGGATATAATCAGAAAGATATCGCCGAAAAATCGCCATCGCCGTTTCCGGGTCAAGCTGTCCCGCGGAAAGCGCGAAGTCCCTCAGCCAAAACTGCGCAAGCCACGGCACTCCCGCATACAATCCTTCCGCAGAGGCGCCGTGCGCGCGCACCGCCATGCTTGAAAGCGACCATTTCGCGGCGTTATAAGCCGCGCGCACTTCCTGATTTTTTATCGGTTGGTCGTGAAAAGCTGAAAAACGATGCACGGCAACTTCCTGCTTATGCGTAAGCGCAGACATATTCTCGCACAAACGGCGGGCGTTTCTTTTCGCCTCCTCTTTGTCGGTGCTTACCGAAAAAACAAAGCGCTTCCCTTTTATCCGCGCGGCGGAAAATAGTGCGCGTGAAAAAGGCGGGTCATTTCTTGCTTTATCAAGCGCATATTCCTCCGTCGCCCATTCTTTTTTTATTTCATATTCGTACGCCGCATCACTCGCAATCGCCATAAAAAAATGGAGTATTTCCGCTCCGTTTTTTCGTTTGACGCACTCAATCACCAGCATATGCGTTTCGTCCGATACTTCGTAAAACCGTTCCCGTTCATCGTTGTCAAAAATTTCCTTTGCGTCCATGCGCACGGAAAGCCACGCCGTTTCATTCGCGGACCACACAAGAGAATCGGTCGCCTCATCAAGTAAAAATGCCTCTTTGAAGCCGTGCGTGCGTTCAATTTCAAAACGCGAACAATAATTGGTCACGCGATGCGCAGGCAATGCAACGCAAAGTCGAATGTCCGCAAGCGTCCGCGCAAGCGCTCCGGAAAGCCGCACAAAAAAGCCCTGATACCTTGAATCGGGATTATTTTTCCAGTACAAAAAACTGCCGCGGCGATTGGCAAGCATAAACTGCGGGTCGTCTTGTATTTCTTTGCGGACGACATGCGTCCCGATGCTCTGTACACCTATCATGGAATTGTCGCCAATGTGTTTCGTTACGAAATTTTCAGATTATATGCCGTAGGTCTTGTTCAGCGCGCGCGTATGCGCATTAAAATAATTTTTAATAAACACGCTCCAATCCGCCTTTGCGGCAAGTCCGTATGCGGCTATTTTATTTTCCACCCGCTCGCGTTTGGAAAATCCCGCGTATTGTTCAAGGACGCCGGCGAGCGCGGCAACCGTCTCATCGTCGCTCTTTCCGAATCGCTCAATCACATACGCGCCCGGATTTTTTTTACCCGCGAGTTCATCTTTGAAATACATGCCGAATCCTGACAAATCGGTGGTAATGGAAGAAACGCCCAGCGCTGCGCTCTCAAGCGGCGTATACCCCCATGGCTCGTAGAAAGAAGGAAACACGCCCAGATGAGACCCCTGGATGCACTCGTAATACTCAAGGTCAAGCAGGCCGTCCGACCCGGTAGTGTACACGGGATAAAAAATAACCTTTACTTTATCTTCTTTTTTATTCAGGAGGCCATTTTCTTTCAATGCGCGCATAATGGGGTCGTGCGGATTCACCACATGATGAGTAGCAAGCGGCGGCGCGTTATCGCCGTTTTTAAGCTCGCGAATTTTCCGCTTCAACGATAAAATCATCCCCTCGTCAAATAACTCGCTTATTTTTATATCCTCCTCGGCGATAAGCGAATAGAGCATCGCGTCTTCCACCTCTTCTTCCACCTCTTCTATGGAATTCTGAATATCGTGGAACACTTCGCGCGCGCGCGCGATTTTTTCACTAATGCCGCGCGTTTCCGCGGGCACCCAAAAAAAGCTCACTACGGTTTTTTTGCTTCCCGAGGCCCGCAAGCGGCGGTTCATCTCGCCGAGCCCCTTTATATACACATCAATGCCTTTATTGTGAAATTCATATCTGCCCGCAAGGAAAAAAATGAGCGTCTGCGACACATCAAAACTGTAATAAGGAAAAAAATAATACATAAGAAACTTGCGGATGCGGTTGCGCTGGATGCTGTGCTTGCGATTTATTTCTTCTATGGTCGGAAATTTTTCAATATCCAGCCCGTTGGGCAGTATCACCTCCGCCGATTTCCCTAAAAAATGCCCCGCCTCAAGCGAAGTAATTTGACTTACCGTCGTAAACACATCGGCGAGCTGTACTGCAGTTTTTTCAAGCTGGTGTTTATACTGCACAAAACTCGCGCGCGCTTCGGCAGACGGGTCTATGTCGCCAAAATGGGAATAAAAATCAACGCCGCGCGCCGCAAGGCTTCTCCCTAACACGGTAGCGTGCGTGGTAAAAACCGACGCCATACGCACGGCTTCTTTTTTTATATAAGCAAGCGCCGATGCGGAAAGCCATTCATGGAAATGCGCACACATTTTCTTATCAGGCAGGGCCGCAGAGATGCGCGCAAGCAATTTTCCCACGGCGTATCCCCACACCACCGGCTCGTCAAAGTCGCCGCTTGAGCCGAGCGAATCAATGTGATACTTCTCCCATAACTCGCGCTTGATTTCATTGGTATACGGCTTCACGCCATTCCATTCAAGCAAGATAAGAAACGGCTGGCCATCCACAAGCCATCTTCCGAAATGCACTTGTATCCCCTCTTTTTCAATTTCGGCAAACGGCGCGCGGAAATACGCGGGAGGATCCTGCGGCTCAAACTGCCCCGCAAGCCCGCTTTCAAAATAAGGACCGACGAGAAAATAACCGGCGCCGTAAAAATGCACCATTTCGCGCGCTTTTGAAGTAATAACCGTGTGAATGCCTCCCACCTTATTGGCAACTTCCCATGATACTTCAAATAAAAAATCCGGCTTTTGATATTCATCCATAATGGTAAAAATACAAATCTCTTAATCTACGCGTACCTCTCAAGTTGCGCCGCCCTTTCGGCGATAAGCGCTTCCACTTTTGCGCGAACGCCTTTTGCTCCGCGCACATTTTTCGCAAGCGTTTCATCGTGCAGAATATCCGCAATCCACGCCGCGAAATCGCACATCTTGCTTGTGCAATGATGATTAAACGCCTCCTGCGACATAACGCATACCTGTTCGGCAAGTTCGCTCAAGCTTGCGCATACTTTCCCGTCCGCAACAAAAAACCGCTCACCGCCCCCCACCATGCGTAAAATCTCCTGTGCTTTTATTTTAGTGATTCTCATAATGGCATCATATGGCATGAAACATAAAGCAGGTAACATTAATTCGTTGCTTTATGCTTCAAGTTTTATGCAGTAAGTTTCATGGCCTCCGACCTTTCTTCAATGCGAAGCTTTAAATCGTTAAATACATTCATAAATGAAATAAACGCTTCGTAAGGCGACTCGTAAGGATTAAAATATGCGTGCACATCGCCATCCGCGAACCATTTAGTGCACATATAATAAAAATGGTCCGATGTCTGAAGCTTTCTCCAGTCGTCAATCAATTTTTCATCTTTGGTCGCAAGCGCGCGCTCACGCAATGAAAAAATGTCCGCGAGCGCGGAATCCTGCATCGCATTGGAACGCCATGCGCTCAAATCGCGCTCCACATCGGCCCATGAAACGAATCGCTCCACCGCTATCTCGCCCCGGCTCGGATAATCAGCAATAGCCCCCGACGGCGTTTTAAAATTATTATCGGGATGCGCGAGCACTTTGCCCGGCAATGCCCGTAAAAAATCAAAGATGCCCGTTGATTCCCACTGATGTTCTCCGAATGTTTCGTAATCCATAAAAAGATTTATCACTTCGCCGCTGCCGTTATAAGCGGAGATCCACTGCGCGAATTTTTCGGCGGAAAGCGGCCATTCGGACCATTCACGCGAAGAAAAACGAAACGCGATATCATCGGACAAGCGATAATTTTTCAGAAGCAGTTTCAGTGAGCGCGCGCCGCGGGGAGTATACACGAAATTCGGACTGCGCCATGCGAGCACATCATCGGCTCCTTCGGCGATAATGCCGGAGAAACCGAGCCGTTCGGCATAGCCGGCTATTTTATCGTTATAAATGCACTCGGTATTGCGAAACACCGAAGGAGATACGCCGAAAAACCGCAGAACCATGTCCCGATGCATGCCCACCTGATGCGCAAACTCTTCAAACGAATATACCGACGCGAGAGAATGATAATAGGTCTCGGAAAGAATCTCCGCTCTCCCCGTTTTTACCAGACGATGAAAAGAAGCAAGCACTTCAGGCATGAACCGTTCCGCCTGCTCAAGAAATACTCCCGAAAGAGAAAAACTTACCTGAAACTCGGGATGCGCAGACAATAATTCAAAAAGTATCTTATTGGCGGGCAAATAACACTTTCGGGCGACTTTGCGGAACACCCGTTCGTTGTTCAAATTACCCTCGCCCGCATCATTGAAATACTCGTGGTCTTTCCCGATATGAAAAAAGGAGTATTTTTTTACCCGCAACGGCTGATGCACTTGAAAATAAAAACAAATGCTTGGCATAGTATAAAATTTCTAATTTCTAATTTCTTATTTTCAAACACCGCTTAAAAATTAACGCGAAGATACAAGCTGATGATATACGCGCATGCATTTCTCCGCCGAATCGCCCCAGCTGAACCGTGTCGCCTCCGCGCGGCCGTGCGCCGACAAACAGCCTCTCAACTCTTTATATTTTACCACAGATAAAATCTTTGCCGCCATCTCCTCCGTATCCCAAAAGTCAACCTTCAGACAATGGCGCAGAATCTCGCTCACGCCGGACTGTTTTGAAATAAGCGCGGGCGTACCGTGCTGAAGCGCCTCCAACGCCGTCAATCCGAACGGCTCCGATACTGAAGGCATCACAAAAAGATCGGCAGACCCGTACAAACGCGAAAGCTCCTCGCCTCTCAAAAATCCCGTAAATAAAAAATTATCCGCAATGCCGTATTCCGCCGCCTTCGCTACCATATGACGGCGCATATCGCCGTCACCCGCCATCACAAAAAGGATATTGCGATCATGTGCGAGCGCCTTCACCGCCGCGGCCATAAAATAATCGGGGCCTTTCTGCAGGGTGATCCGCCCCACAAAAATCACTATCGCTTTTTGGCCTATGCAATGCGGCGTTATGTCCGGCGCAACCGCATCGGGAGACGCGGCATTATAAATCACTTGTATCTTCCCTGCGGGAATACCGTATTTTTCAATAATAATATTTTTGGTAAGCTCCGAGACCGCCACCACGCAATCGGCCCGCTCCATGCCTCTTTTTTCAATTTCATACACGAACGGATTCACGCCATGCCCTCCCGTGCGGTCAAACTCCGTCGCATGCACATGCGCCACCAATGGCTTTCCGGAAACCAGCTTCGCTTCTATGCCGGCGGGGAACGAAAGCCAGTCATGCGCGTGAATGACATCAAATCGTTCTCTGCGGGCGATGGAACGCGCTTTTTTTCCGTACCGCATAACCTCTTGAAACAAATCGCTCCCGTACAGATGCGGCCGCACGCGCTCATCAAGCCACTCTGCGTATTCTCCGGAAGTGATATAGGGAACAAGCGGGGATATGATTTCGCGGAGGCGCACGCGCATATCGGCAAACACAATGTGAAAATACTTTCCAGCGACTTCCGATTTTTTAGGCAGTACAAAAATAACCTCGTTTTGTTTTTCACAAAGCGCTTTTGCGAGATGGTAACAAGCCACCCCGAGCCCTCCGCTGTTGAAAGGCGGGAGCTCCCAACCAAACATTAATATACGCATTGGTACAGAAGAAATGCGCCTCCTCGCCGCTATTTCCTTACAATTCTCGCGGATGCCTTCTTCAATTTCTTCTCAAGTAAAACAAGATCGCGGAGAGTCGCCACCTTCAGCGCTTGAAGAGTGTCAATGGAAATACGGCGCGCTTGCGCTTCAATCTTCCGCTCAAGCTTTCGCCCGTACGCAATCGCATCGGCAATCAATTTTTCTCCTTCTTTCTTGCTCACCTTGTTGGTCTTCACTAAATGCGCAACCGCACTGCGCACCTCTTTGGCGGTTTTGGCATATATGCCCATTCCGAAAAGCAAACTTTTATGCAAAAAATCGTTCATAATACATCGGCGCATTCACCTTAATAAAAATCGACCATTTTCTTTATGTATATACTACCATATTTCTTGCATGCAACAAAACTGCCATGCGCGCAGTGATTTCTGATTCTTAATTCATAATTCATAATTCATAATTTATCCTACGGTTTCACCAGACGGTCGCCTTCCGAAGCGCCCTCAAGTATTTCTACGGTATCCTTCCATGCGATACCGGTAAAAACCGCTATCTGCTTTTTCCCTTCTTCATCCCGGACGAACACTTTTTTAAAACCATCCTCTTCAAATATAAATTGCGCGGGGACCATTACTGCATTTTCTTTTATCACCGTTCGTATGCGAACGGACACGCGCTCGGGAAAATCCGCCTCTGCCGCCTCTTCCTGCGCATATACCATCACTTTTTCATGGGATACTTCGCCCACGCTTCCCTGTATCGGCGCGTCTTTCCCGGGAATGAGTATTACTGCACTGTCTCCTATGCGGGGAGAGATAGGCAATTCTTGCGCAAGAATTTCAACTTGTACGCCGGAAGAAGGAGTGAGAGAAATCGCCTGATCACCGGCCTTTTTTGTCATATTCCGTATTATATATACGCCCGCAACCGTCCCTTTCACGGGAGCGCGAACAATGGCTTTCCCCATCCGCTCCCGTAAAAAAGAAATGCGGGATGCGTATTCTTTTATCTGCGCGCGCGCAAGCGCCGCCGCGGCGTCTTGCGGAATGGCGCGCTTCAGCGCAAGCTCGCGGTCGGCCGTTTCCAAAGCCGCGGCGCGGTTTGCTATTTCACGCGCGGCATCGTTTTGCGCAATACGATCTTTCACCTTTTCCGCGGCAATATCTTGCTCAAGCGTAATCAATGCGGTTTGCGTCGCATTTATCACCGAACGCTGTACGGCAACCGTCGTGCGATATCCCGCCGCAGGCGGCGCGCCTAACGCTGTCTGCGCGCCTTCCAAAATCTCGGCGGTTTTTTGCAAAAGCGAGCGCACGACCTCGCAATTGGTCTTAAAACGGGAAAGCGCAAGGTCAATATCGGCTTGCGAGGCCGTTGTTGTTAATTTCTC
>CAZRNH010000026.1:0-7935 GCA_964601445.1 uncultured Candidatus Saccharibacteria bacterium | reverse complement strand
CTACGGAAAGCAATTTGAAGCGCGCTATGCCGCGTATGAAAAGATGGCAAAGGAAGGCGGTGTGCGGCTGACAAAAACGATGAAAGCGCGCGATTTATGGAAGAAGATGATTACCATGCTTTTTGAAACGGGGCATCCGTGGATAACTTTTAAGGACCCGTGCAATATTCGTTCTCCGCAAGACCATGCCGGCGTGGTGCACAGTTCAAATTTATGCACGGAGATTACGCTGAACACTTCCAAAGATGAAACGGCGGTATGTAATCTCGGTTCGGTTAATCTGGCAAAGCATGTGAAAAACGGACGGCTTGATGAGGCGCAGATACAAAAAACGGTAACGACCGCCATGCGCATGTTAGACAATGTCGTTGACATCAATTTTTACCCGACGCCGGAGGCGCGAAACGCCAATCTCAAGCATCGTCCCGTAGGACTCGGCATCATGGGATTTGCCGATGCGCTGTTTTTGCTTGATATCCCGTTTGACTCGGAAGGATGCGTTTCGTTTGCCGATGAAAGCATGGAGCTTGTTTCTTACCATGCCATTTCCGCGTCCTCTGCGCTTGCGCTTGAGCGCGGCGCGTATGAAACCTATAAGGGCTCCAAATGGGACAGGGGTATTTTTCCCGTGGATACCATCGCGCTTTTGGAGATTGAGCGTGGAGTGCGCATTGATGTATCCCGCCAAGGACGGCTTGACTGGGAGGCGGTGAAAGACCAGGTGAAAGAATTCGGCATGCGCAATTCAAATTGCCTTGCCATCGCGCCCACGGCGACCATCGCGAATATCGCGGGCGTTTTTCCTTCCATTGAGCCCATTTATAAAAATATTTTTGTGAAGTCAAATCAGGGAGGGGAATACATTATGGTGAATTCCTATCTGGTGGAGGATTTGAAAAAACTGAAGTTGTGGGATTACGAAATGCTTGGCCAGCTGAAATATCACGACGGCAGTCTGCGCCCGATACAGGCAATTCCGGACGAGATTAAAAATAAATACAAAGAAACATTTGATATTGACCCGGCATGGCTTGTCCGCGCGGCCGCGTATCGCGGAAAATGGATAGACCAGAGCCAGTCGCTGAATATTTTCTTCAAAGGCACTTCAGGAAAAGATATTTCCAATATATATGTGTACGGGTGGGAGATGGGGCTTAAAACCACTTATTATCTCCGCACGCTTGCGGCGTCGCAGGTAGAAAAGTCAACGGTAAATACGGCGGAATACGGGTCAACTCATAAGCGCGCGGCCGCAGAGGAGAGTGTCGCGGCGCGCATGGCAACCCAAAGTGAAACGGAAAAAACAGAGATTGTTTCAGCGCAGGCGAAAGAGACGGCCGCTTTGCCGTCTCAAATAAGAATGTCCGCTGAAATGGCGGCAAAAATAGCAAGCGGGAGTATTAAATTATGCGCCATTGCCGATCCGACTTGCGAGGCGTGCCAATAAGACAGCTTATAGCTTCATTAGCTTTTAGCTTTCAGAGAGCATGCAATCACGCATAAAAATTTTAAGCATTTTTCCTAAAAGCTAACAAGTTAACGAAGCTATAAGCTGTCATTATGCCCATTCAATTTACCAAAAACAGAGTAGATATCAACAAAAGAAGAATTATAAACGGCGAAGACGCCGATGTCATTCAGCTTTCTCCCATGAAACACAAATTCGCATGGGAAGCGTATAACACGGGCAATGCGAATCATTGGTTGCCTACGGAAATCGGCATGCAACAGGATGTGGAGCAATGGAAGTCCGCCACTGCGCTTTCGGAAGACGAACGGCTCGCATTTAAGACGGTGATGGGTTTTTTTTCCACCGCCGATTCGCTTGCGGCGAACAATATCGTGCTCGCCGTCTACAAACATGTCACCTCTCCCGAGTGCCGCTTGTATCTTTTGCGCCAGGGGTATGAAGAGGCGGTGCATACGCACTCGTACCAATATATCGTGGAGTCGCTCGGACTGGACGAATCGGAGATTTTCAATATGTACCGCGAACGCCGGAGTATTTATAATAAAGACCAGTTTATTCTTTCTTTCAACGAGGGCATTTTTGACCCGAATTTCAAAACGGGCTCGTTCGCGGCTGACCAGAAATTTTTGGAAAATATCATCGTCTTTTCTTTGATAATGGAAGGCATCTTTTTTTATAGCGCGTTTGCGGTGATGTTTTCTTTCCAGCGGCAGGGCAAACTCATCGGGTCGGCGGAGCAGATTCAGTACATCATGCGCGACGAGTCCCAGCATTTGAATTTCGGCATTGAGCTTGTCAACACTATCAAACAAGAACAGCCCGAATTGTGGACGGAGGAGTTTCAGCAGAAAATAATCGCATTGGTCAAGCAGGCGGTTGCGCTTGAATACACATTTGCCGCCGACTGTTTCCCGAAGGGGATTATGGGAATGAACGCCGACGGTTTCAAAAAATACATTGAGCACATAGCCGATAGGCGGCTCCAGCGCATCGGCCTACCGGCGCAATACGGAAGCCCAAATCCGTTCCCGTGGATGTCGGAAGCCATAGATTTAAGCAAAGAAAAAAACTTTTTTGAAACCCGCGTCACCGAATACCAAACCGGCGGGACGCTGGAGTGGTAGTAATAGACCGTGTCAATAAAAAAACAATATCTGACGCCGTTTTCCGTTTTCATGATATAATCTGATTATGAAAAAATATTATCATAGAAAAGACGACTCATTAGAACAATTATTTACTGCGGGCGTTCTTCTCTATATTGTATATTTAGTAATACAATTCAATACTAACCGGGGAAACTTTTGGCATTGGCTTGGTTCCAGTGTTGCGGTTGTTGTCAGTATTGCCGCAATGATATTTTTATGGCGAAAAGCTAAATATCGTCTAGGTCAAAGACATTTCAATATATTATTAAATACCATAAGACGCGCCGGGCAAGAAGATTATCTTAAAAACTTCATAAATCGTTTCGGTTTAGAAAATACAAAGAATGGAGGATGGTCATTTAGAGGCCATGATTTTAATTGGGATAGAATCAATGATCTTAAAAAAATATTAAGAGAGAAAGGGATTGTGTCGGACGAGAATGATGTTTTTGCGATCCTTCGGTTTTACATTCAGGAAACAGAGGAAAATGTTACTCGGGAAAGCATTCAAAAAAAACCGCAAAAATTCACAAGATTATCAGGGACTGAATTTGAAGTATTGTTGTCCCGTCTTTTCCAAGCAATGGGATATAGGACGGAGTTAACTGGAAAATCCGGCGATCAAGGAGGTGATTTAATTGCTAACAAAGAAGGGGAAAGAATTTTAATACAAGCAAAATGCTATCGCGATTGGTCTACTGGGAATTCTGCCGTCCAGCAAGTTGTTGGGGCTATGAAATATTACGATTGCAATAGAGCTATGGTAGTCACGACTTCATATTTCACAACCGAAGCAATGGCCCTAGCGAAAGCGAATAAAACAGAGCTTGTTTCTAAAGAGAAATTACAGGAATTACTTCTGAAGTATTTAGGGGAAAGCTGGTTTTGAGGAAACGGGGGTCAGCTATGCTCCGCAGAAAACATCTCTCTTTGGCGATACTGAAAATACAAATCCCGTTTTGTTAAAAAAATACCCGCGGGTGATGTTTTTGATTTTTGAAACTGTTTCTTTGAAGCCAAGTTTTATATTGCATTTTACTTACGCTATAGCGTAAGTAAAATTATTTATGTCGGTATGATGGTTACTGGACGAAATAATGTTTTCACAAGAACCATATCAGCGGCATTGATATGCTCATCTTTCTTCTAATTGACACTGAACATCAGAATCCTGTTTTGGGAAAGCGGCTGCGGACGAGATTTTATGATTTTTTTGTTGACAATTTGAAATGGCGCATATATACTCATCGCAGTTCTTTTCATGCGACGGTATAACAATCAAACGAGGAGGGAGTGATGACGCCTTATGTTATGGGGGATATTTCAAAGGAAGAATATGAGCTTTTTTTGGAAATTCGCGTAGCGGTGCGAGAAATGCCGGATATTGATTTAGGAAAGGACAATCACGGACGCGCCGTGGAAATTTCTTGCCATATGATCACTAGAGCTTTGGCAGAAATTTTCCCAAACAACTTTAATGTAAAAGACGGGCATGCGCTGAAAGGATGGCAGCATTCGTGGGTTGTTTTTAAAAACAATCCGCATCTTATTATAGATCCGTATCCGATAGCGATGGTGGAGGGCCCTATCATGGTTTTTGCCATGCATTGTACGCCCTGGGGGACATTCTATAAAGAAGGTAGAAAAATTCATCGGTTTGATCAGGAGCCGTTTTTATCCCATGTGAAAAAGATAACGGAGATAGTAAAGCAATCGGTTTTTTAGAAGTTCTTTTCTCAAAAGAAAAACCTCCGAACGGATATTCGTTCGGAGGTTTTTTTATCACGCGAAGATATGGTATCGTAAAATCATATGTCAAAGTCAAGGATATTTTTCCGGTTCATGCTCTGTTTTATCGCGGGAGTCGGACTGCGGTCCATCGTTCCGGTAGATGATTTTTGGCTATTTTTCGGATGGGGCGCGGGCGCAATTGCGTTAATTGTTTTTTCGCATAATGCGCGCGCCGTTTTATACGCGATGATGGTTTTGGTATCTTTGGGCGGCGCGTTGTGGTACGGACGGTTTGAGCCGGCGCATATCCGGCTTGCTCCGCTTGCGGGGAAATCAGTCACGCTTGAAGCGGAGGTGACCGCCGACACGGAGTTCAGAGATGCCGTACAGTTATTGACGGTTGCGCCGGTTGCATCGCCGCAAGAGCGTATACGCGTCACCGCAAAACGATATCCGGAATTTAATTACGGCGATACGGTGCGTGTCTCCGGCATGCTTAAAAAACCGGAGAATTTCAGCGGCTTTGATTATGCCGCGTATCTTTCCAAAGACGGCGTGTATTTCACGATGGATTTTGCGCGCATCGCATTGGTCAAGGAAGGAAGCGGCGGGCTGAAGAAAAGCTTGTTCGCTCTGCGCCGCCGGTTTGAAGAAAATTTGCAGGCCGCGCTTCCGTTTCCGCATTCGGCGTTTGCGGGCGGCATTTTACTCGGCGGCAACGGAGGCATGCCGAAGGATTTGCAGGATGCGTTCGCGGCGGCGGGCGTGTCGCATGTGCTTGCGCTTTCTGGTTATAATATCACCGTTATTATCATGTTTGTGAGCGCTGTGCTGTCTTTCTTTTTTGTGTCGCGGCCGATAATGATGTTTTTTTCTGTCACAGTGATTATTGCGTTTGTGCTTATGACGGGCGCGTCCGCTTCCGCAGTGCGCGCGGCGGTAATGGGCGTCGCGCTTATGGCGGGGCGGTATTTCGGCAGGCAGGGGAGAGTTATTTTGGCGCTGGTATTTGCGGCGTGCTTGATGATTATTTTTAACCCAAAGATTTTAATGTTTGACATCGGTTTCCAGTTTTCTTTTTTGGCGGTGCTCGGACTTGCTTATATACTTCCGTATCTGCAGGAAAAGACACAACGCGTCTCTGAATTTCTGAAACTGAAAGAAGCGCTTCTCGCTACTTTATCCGCACAGCTTGCCGTGCTTCCGCTTGCGTTGTACTATTTTCATCAATTTTCTCTCGTTGCGCCGCTGGCAAACATGCTTATCGCGCCGCTGATTCCCTTTGCCATGTTATTCGGGTTTGCGGTTGGCGTCGCGGGTTTTGTTTCGCATGCGCTTGCCGCCATGCTCGCGTATCCTTTGTGGGCAATTACCGCTTACCAGCTTTGGGTTGTCCAGCATTTGGGGAAGTTCGCGTACGCGGCAATTATGTTTTAAGATATGCGATGGAAATTATCATATTATTGTATTCTTTCTTTGACTGCCGCCGCGTTTTTCGTGTCGCTTTTCACCTATTTTTCTTTGCCTGCGGCGGTACTGCGCGTGTGGGCGCTTGAAGTGGGGCAGGGAGACGCCATTTTCATTGAAACGCCGCGCCATACGCAGGTACTTATTGACGGCGGTCCGAACGCGAAAGTGCTTTCTGAACTTTCATCGGTCATGCCGTTTTATGATAGGACAATAGATCTTATTATATTAACTCATCCGCAGGAAGATCATATTTTTGGACTCGTGGAGGCGCTCAAGAGGTATCAAGTAGCCAATGCGCTCATTACGGGAATCAATTACAAAAGCGCGCTGTATGATGAATTTAAACGCCTGCTGAAAGAAAAGCGGGTGCGCGTGTTTATCGCGCAGGCGGGCAAGCGCGTGCGTCTTGATGAAGGTGCGGTGATAGATGTGGCGTATCCGCTGGAGAATCTTTCAGGGAAAAATACAGAGGGCGATGTGAATGACACTTCCGTCGCGGCGGTGCTGACATTCGGTTTGAAAAAATTTCTTTTCATGGGCGACGCGGAAATGAAAGAGGAAGTGGAGCTTGTTCATTCGGGGCAAGACATAGACATTGACGCGCTGAAGTTATCCCATCACGGGTCAAAGACCTCAACTTCGCGGTTGTTTCTGGATGCCGTCACGCCGGAACTCGCGTTTGCTTCCATGGGATATAAAAACCGTTACGGCCATCCGCATAAAGAGGCGCTTGACCGCCTCGGCGCGATTCCGTTTTACCGCACCGATACGCAAGGAAGAATTCTGATTGAATCTGACGGCATGCAACTGAAAGTACGCGTAAAGAAAAGATAATGATTGCGCTATGTGCCTGTGCGTGTTATAGTGGGTGTTATATAAAATGCAATATGATAAACCTCATGGAAAAAACACTGGTTATCTTAAAGCCCGACGCGCTTGATCGCGGTATTGTCGGTGAAATTATCACCCGTTTTGAACGAATGGGGGTAAAAATAATCGGAATGAAGCTGATGGTGTCCGAGAAAGACGCCGCAGGGAGGCATTATACGGATGACTTGGCAAAGCGAAGGGGAGAGCATGTCCGTACGATGATGATAGAAATGCTCACCTCCGGTCCGATGATAGCAGTTGCGTTTGAGGGTATTGATGTAATTGAAGTAGTGCGTAAAGCGGTGGGTGCGACCGAGCCGAAATCAGCCGCTCCCGGCACCATTCGCGGCGATTATGCGCATATGTCGTATAGTTTTGCCGATAAAAAGGGAATGGGAATATTTAATCTCATCCACGCTTCGTCCTCTTTGGAGGAAGCCGCTTCTGAAATAGCCGTATGGTTCAAGCCGGAAGAACTTGTGACGCATACTCCCGGCTATACCAAAATGACTCTGCATGAATAGAGCGTTCCCTATTTTATTTTCTTTGGCCTTTTTGTAGTTTTATATAGCTACGCTGCTTTAAAAACCATATCCTCTTCAAAAATATTATGCTCTTTTTTATAATCTTCCCATAATCCTAGATAGGATTTATTCAATCTTTTTGATTTTTGCAGGCCAAGCAGTGAGATGGCACTTTCTATTTTACTTTCCTCCGACTCTATTTCTAAGAACCAGCCCATAGGCGTTTCGTCTAGATAGAAATATATGCCTTCAACTATATTCGTATTGCCATTCTTTGTAAAAGAGCGGCGCTTTTTCTCCCAAGTTACCTTTTTGGGGAATCCAAGGTATGGCATCATACGAATGAGCTCTTTGTCACTACCAATAGTTGTTTCAAGCTCAATTCGTTTAAAGAATGCACTGCCCTCTTTCGTCTTGGCTTTGACCGTGAGAGTAATACTCCCATCTTCTTCATTACGAACCCTGGGGAAAGCGGTTTGAGTCGTCCAATCTTCAAAAAAGAATTGGTGGGTAATCTGGTGAAATGGAATAGATTTTTTACACGCAAACAATTTTTCTATACTTGCCACAACACCCTCTATCTCAGAATTTTTCAATGCTAATTTTATTTCGGTTTCTATTTTCATATATTTTATTTGATTAATCACATAAATGATAATGATTTAATTGTAAGATTTAACAGCGTTGTTTACAATTCGGTCGGATAAAAATAATTGATAAG